>JANXSQ010000010.1 GCA_025356595.1 Janthinobacterium sp.
GTCAGGCCAGCGCTTTGCTTTCGGCTTCCTCCAGATTCGCAGTCGCCCGCGACACCCTTGCCGTGCAGCTAACTCTTCCCCTTGTCGGGCGAGTAGAGGACTTTCACCTCCAAGTAAGTGCGCCCTGCCGGGCGCACGAAATAGAAACGGGGAGCGCGCGGCTCCCCGTTGTTGCCTACATCGACGATGCGTCGATTACAGCATGGCTTTCAGCAAACGCGCCATTTCGGACGGGTTTTTCGTTACGGTGATCCCGCAAGCTTCCATGATTTCCAATTTCGCTTGCGCGGTATCGGCACCACCGGAGATCAGCGCGCCGGCGTGGCCCATGCGCTTGCCCGGAGGAGCGGTGACGCCGGCGATGAAGCCGACGACCGGTTTTTTCATGTTGTCTTTGATCCAATACGCGGCGTTCGCCTCGTCCGGACCGCCGATTTCGCCGATCATGATGACCGCGTCCGTATCCGGATCGTCATTGAACATCTTCATGATGTCGATGTGCTTCAGACCGTTGATCGGGTCGCCGCCGATGCCGACCGCGCTCGATTGACCCAGGCCCAGGGCCGTCAATTGACCGACCGCTTCATAGGTCAGGGTGCCCGAACGGGACACGACGCCGATGCGGCCTTGCTTGTGGATGTGGCCCGGCATGATGCCGATCTTGATTTCGTCAGGCGTGATCAAGCCCGGGCAGTTAGGGCCCAGCAGCAAGGTCTTGCTGCCCGACTTGGCCATGCGGTCTTTCAGAGCCATCATGTCGCGTACCGGAATGCCTTCGGTGATGCAGATGGCCAGATCCATTTCCGCTTCCACGGCTTCCCAGATCGCCGCCGCCGCGCCCGCAGGCGGCACGTAGATCACCGACACGTTGGCGCCGGTTTCTTTTTTCGCTTCCGAAACGTTGGCGAAAATAGGGATGCCTTCGAAGTCTTCGCCAGCCTTTTTAGGGTTGACGCCGGCGACGAAAGCGGCCCGGCCGTTCGCGTAGTCGCGGCACATGCGGGTGTGGAACTGGCCGGTCTTGCCGGTGATCCCTTGGGTGACGACTTTAGTATCTTTATTGATCAGAATGGACATAGTGATTCCTTAATTAAGCGTGACCGGCGGCGGCGGCGACGGCGCTCTTGGCTGCGTCTTCCATCGTATCGGCAGCGATGATAGGCAAACCGGACTCGGCCAGCATTTTCTTGCCCAGATCTTCGTTCGTGCCCTTCATGCGCACGACCAGCGGCACTTGCAGGGAAACGGCTTTCGACGCGGCGATGACGCCTTCGGCGATCACGTCGCAACGCATGATGCCGCCGAAGATGTTGACCAGGATGGCTTTCAGGCCCGGGTTTTTCAACATGATCTTGAACGCTTCGGTGACTTTTTCAGCCGTGGCGCCGCCGCCGACGTCGAGGAAGTTGGCCGGTTCGCCGCCGAACAGCTTGATCGTGTCCATGGTGGCCATGGCCAGGCCGGCGCCGTTCACCAGGCAGCCGATGTTGCCGTCGAGCGAGATGTAGGCCAGGTCGAATTTCGACGCTTCCACTTCGGCCGCGTCTTCTTCGTCCAGGTCGCGGAAGGCGACGATTTCAGGCTGGCGGTACAGGGCGTTGGCGTCGAAGTTGAATTTCGCGTCCAGGGCGATGACTTTGCCGGAACCGGTCAAGATCAAAGGATTGATTTCGGCCAGCGAAGCGTCGGTTTCCCAGTACGCTTTGTACAGGCCTTGCAGTTGCGTGCGGCAATCGGCCAGCGAAGCGGCGGGCACGCCGATCTTGGTGGCGATGTCGTCGGCTTCGGCGTCGGTCAGGCCGACGGCCGGATCGATGGCGATCTGGTGGATCAGTTCAGGGTGGGACTCGGCGACTTCCTCGATGTCCATGCCGCCTTCGCTCGACGCCATCAGCACGACGCGCTGGCTGACGCGGTCGGTGACCAGCGAGACGTACAGTTCCTTCTTGATGTCGGCGCCTTCTTCGACCAGCAGGCGACGGACCAATTGACCTTCAGGGCTGGTTTGGTGCGTGACCAATTGCATGCCCATGATTTGATCGGCGTATTCCTTGACTTGTTCCAGCGTCTTGGCGACTTTCACGCCGCCGCCCTTGCCGCGACCGCCGGCATGGATTTGCGCCTTGACCACCCACACCGGGCCGCCCAGAGTTTCCGCAGCCTTGACTGCTTCTTCAACGGTCATGCACGGAATACCGCGCGGTACCGTCACTCCGTATTTTCGGAGGATTTCTTTGCCTTGATACTCATGGATTTTCATGCTGGCTTCCCTTCTGATGCTGATGTGTAAAAATGCGGTTGATGATGCGAAAAAAACAAGTGGAACGAGACGCTAGGCCGGTTCTGCTTTGACGGCCCAGCGCGGATAATACCGCGCCACGGCGCCGCCGTCGGTGCGCAGCGCGTGGCATTTATCGAGTTGGAAAGGTTTCGTGTGCGGTGTAGCGGCGTCGGCGGTGGCGCTGTCGTTGGTCGACCAGACGTCGTTGGCGAAGGCTTGCACGGCCGCCGTGGGCAGGATCTGCGCCAGTTCGGTCAAATGCGTGCAGCCGGCGATGCCCGCCAGGCGCAGCTTGAGTTCGTGGCGGAAACCCTGCATCAGGTTCAGACCGATCAGCGCGCGGTAGGCGTCGCCGGCCGTGTCGCAGAAACCGGGATAGGGAACGGCGTCGGAGGCCACTTCGGCGGCCACGATGGTCATCGTCAGGTCGATGGTCAGGCGCAGGTGCAAATCGTGCAAGGGCAGGCCGGCCGGACGCACGCCCGAGGCCAGCGTGGTGTCGAAGGTCTTGATATCGGTGATATGGGCGTCGAGATCCCACAAGCCGTCGTCGCGGGCGAACGCTTGTACGTCTATTGCGCGAGTGTGCCTCAACGCACGTCGGGAAACTGGTGGTGACAGGGGCATAAAGACCGATGCCGCAAACGCGGCAAAATAATAGTTAGCAGCCATGTGCGTACGCACGTTGCCGCAGCTTCTACGGACAACTACCGCTCATGCGGCGCTGCAAAAACCACAAAAGTGTAGCACACCGCGTCGCTAGTTGCGCCGCAACATATGTTTAGCGCACATAAATAGATGGAAAATGTGGCGCCGCGGGCGCACTTGCGTAAGCAAAAAAATATCATCGCGGCGGCGCCGGAAGCAAGGGCGCGCGGCCTATTCCATCTCGTCCGGCTCGTAGCCTTTGATGGCGGCCTGCACGGCGCGCTGCGAAAAGCCGCGCTGCATCAGGAAGCGCACCTGCTTGTTGCGCTGGGCCGGGTCGCTGGCCACGGCGCCGAACTTGCGCCGCCACACTTCGCGGGCGCGCTCCGTCTCGCCCTCGACCAGGCCGGCCTTCAGTTCCTGCAGCGCCTCGCCGCCCACGCCGTGGCTTTGCAGCTCGGCGACGATGCGGCTGTTGCCGTAGCGCGCTTCGCGGCGGTGGATCAGGGCTTCGGAAAAGCGTTCCTGTGACAGCCAGTTTGCCGCCTCCAGCAGGTCGAGCAGGGCTTCGACGTCGTCGCCCTCCTCGGCGTGGCGGGCCAGTTTGCGGCGCAGCTCCAGCCGGCTGTGTTCGCGCATCGACAGGTAGCGCAGCGCGCGCCCCTTCAGGCTCAATTGCATTGCTGCCATATTCGTCTTCCTCTCCGCCGCGCAAACGGCCTTCATCCAACGGCGTCCCCCAACGCAAACACCACCGCCCGCGTGAAGCGGTACGGTGGTGCTTGCTGTTCGCGCCGGGCGTCCGGGAAACAATGATTGATACGCTAGCCGCCCTGCCCGCCGGCGGCCATCGTGCTAACCATGCCTTCCCGCCTCCCGGCGCTGGCGCCGCTTACTCGGCGGCCTTCGCCTTGGCTGCCGCTTCGGCTTTTTCAGCCTTTTCGGCGGCCTTGTCAGCCTTGTCGCCCTTGGCTTCCCCCACCGGCGGCGGCAACTCGCGCACGCCCAGCGAGGCGCGCACCTTGTTTTCGATTTCCCGCGCCAGCGCCGGACGCTCCTTCAGGAAGGTGCGGGCGTTGTCCTTGCCCTGGCCGATGCGTTCGCCGTTGTAGCTGTACCAGGAACCGGACTTCTCGACGATCTTCGCATCCGAACCCAGATCGAGGATCTCGCCTTCGCGCGATGTGCCTTCGCCATACAGGATGTCGAAATGGGCTTCCTTGAACGGCGGCGCGATCTTGTTCTTGACGACTTTGACCTTGGTTTCGTTGCCGATGACTTCGTCGCCGGACTTGATCGAGCCGGTGCGGCGGATGTCCAGGCGCACCGAGGCGTAGAATTTCAGCGCGTTGCCGCCCGTCGTCGTTTCGGGGCTGCCGAACATGACGCCGATCTTCATGCGGATCTGATTGATGAAGATGACCAGGGTGTTGGTGCGGTTGATCGAGCCGGTCAGCTTGCGCAGCGCTTGCGACATCAGGCGCGCCTGCAGGCCGGGCAGCGAGTCGCCCATGTCGCCTTCGATTTCGGCGCGCGGCGTCAGGGCCGCGACGGAGTCGATGACGACCAGGTCGACGCTGCCCGAGCGCACCAGGGCGTCGCAGATCTCCAGCGCCTGCTCGCCCGTGTCCGGTTGCGAGATCAGCAATTCGTGCAGGTTCACGCCCAGTTTCTGCGCGTAGCCGACGTCGAGCGCGTGTTCGGCGTCGATGAAGGCGCAGGTGCCGCCCAGCTTTTGCATCTCGGCGATGGTCTGCAGGGTCAGCGTCGTCTTGCCCGACGATTCAGGGCCGTAGATTTCGACCACGCGGCCGCGCGGCAAGCCGCCCACGCCCAGCGCGATGTCCAGGCCGAGCGAGCCGGTCGAGACGACCTGCACTTCTTCGATCGGCGCGCTGGCGTCCATGCGCATGACCGAGCCCTTGCCGAACTGCTTTTCAATCTGCGCCAGCGCGGCGGCCAGCGCCTTGGCCTTTTCCGCCGGTGGTATTACCGCTTTTCTATCGTCCATTATGTTCTTTCAGCCTGAACTAGCGCGTGGGTTAAAGTCATCACAAGCGATACTGTATAAAAAAACAGTGGTTAATGCAAGCGCCGCGTGCATTTGTTTGTATCCGCTCAAGCGCGCGCGGCCATTCTCACAAAAAATTCGCCTCCGTGCGGAAAATCAAACACAATATGGAATTTGTCGGATGCTCCCATGCGTATTCTACTTGCTGAAGATGACAGCGTGCTCGCCGACGGGCTGACGCGCTCGCTGCGCCAGTCCGGCTACGCCATCGATTGCGTCAAGAACGGCCAGGAGGCCGACACGGCCCTGTCGACCCAGGAGTTCGACCTGCTGATCCTTGACCTGGGCCTGCCCAAGCTGTCCGGCCTGGAGGTGCTGCGCCGCCTGCGCGGGCGCGCCTCGGCGCTGCCGGTGCTGATACTGACGGCGGCCGATTCCATCGAGCAGCGCGTCCAGGGCCTCGACCTGGGCGCCGACGACTATATGGCCAAGCCCTTCGCCCTGTCCGAGCTGGAGGCGCGCGTGCGCGCCCTGACGCGCCGCGGCGGCGGCGGCGCCACCGTGGTGCGCCACGGCCCGCTCAGCTACGACCAGGTCGGGCGCAGCGCCTACATCAACGAGCAGATGCTGGACCTGTCGGCGCGCGAGCTGGGCCTGCTGGAGGTGCTGCTGGCGCGCAGCGGCCGCCTGGTGTCGAAGGAGCAACTGGTGGACCATCTGTGCGAGTGGGGCGAGGAGGTCAGCAACAACGCCATCGAGGTGTATGTGCACCGCCTGCGCAAGAAGATCGAGGTCGGCGGCGTGCGCATCGTCACCGTGCGCGGCCTCGGCTATTGCCTGGAAAAATACGCCGAGCCGGCCGCCCCCGCGCCCCCCGCCGCGTGAGCGAACGCCCCGCCGAGGAGGGCGAGCCGGCCTGGCCGGAAGCCTTCGCCTCCGAGCAGGACGAAACCATCCAGCACTCGCTGTTCGGCGAAATCCTCGACTGGATGCTGGCGCCGCTGCTGCTGCTGTGGCCGATGAGCATCGCCATCACCTATCTGGTCGCCAAGTCGATCGCCAACCAGCCCTTCGACCACGCGCTGGAGGACGGCGTGACGATGCTGGTGCAGCAGGTGCGCGAGGTGGACGGCAAGCTGGTCAAGCGCCAGGCGACGCCGGCGCGCGACCTGCTGCGCGCCGACGAGGTCGACAGCGTGTATTTCCTCATCCTGGGCCGCCACGGCGAATACGTCGACGGCGACCGCGACCTGCCGCCGCCGCGCGACGAGGAGCGCTTCCGCTCCGGCAGCGTGCTGTTCCGCAGCGACACCATGCACGGCACGCCGGTGCGCGTCGCCTTCACCTACCTCGAGCTGTCCGACGCCGGCGGCGACGAGCCGCACCGCGCCCTGGTGCAGGTGGCCGAGACCATGGACAAGCGCGCCCAGCTGGCCAACGCCATCATCAAGGGCGTGATCCTGCCGCAATTCATCATCCTGCCCATCGTGCTGGCGCTGGTCTGGTTCGCCCTGGCGCGCGGCCTGTCGCCGCTGGCGCAGTTGCAGGAAAGGATACGCGCGCGCCCCTCGGACGACCTCAGCCCCATCGAGCCGGGCCAAGTGCCGGAGGAGATTTCGCCCCTGGTGGCCTCGCTCAACGAGATGCTGGCGCGCCTGTCGCTCTCCATCGCCACGCAGAAGCGCTTCATCGCCGACGCCGCGCACCAGATGAAGACGCCGCTGGCCGGCATGCGCATGCAGTCCGAACTGGCGCTGCGCCAGACCGACCGGGACGAGATCCACCGCTCGCTGCTGCAGATGGCCAAGAGCTCCGAGGCCGCCACGCGCCTGGTCAACCAGTTGCTGGCGCTGGCGCGGGCCGAGAACGAGCCGCAGGCCGGCGCGCCCTTCGAACCGGTCGCCCTGAACGAGCTGGCGCGCGACACCGTGGGCGACTGGGTGCAGGCCTCCTTCAAACTGCGCATCGACCTCGGCTTCGAGGCCGCGCCCCAGCCGCTCGGCATCGCCGGCAATCCCATCATGCTGCGCGAGCTGCTCTCCAACCTGATCGACAACGCATTGCGCTACACGCCGGCCGGCGGCAGCGTCACCGTGCGCGTGCGCGGCGACGCCGAGCGCGCCTGGCTGGAGGTCGAGGACACCGGCCCCGGCATCGCGCCGGCCGAGCGGGTGCACGTCTTCGAGCGCTTCTACCGCATCCTCGGCAGCAGCGCCGAGGGCAGCGGCCTGGGCCTGGCGATCGTGCGCGAGATCGCCCAGCAGCACGGCGCCGAGGTCGAACTGCTCGACAATCCGCGCGGCCAGGCGCCGAAATGGCCGGGCAGCCTGTTCCGCCTCAGCTTCCCCCTGCTGGCGCCCGCGCCGGCCAACGACAACGAGACCACCTATGAATAAGGCCGACCTGGCCGCGCGCCGCGCCGCGCACTGGCGCGGCACGCGGCGCCTGACCGCCGCGCTGCTGCTGCTCTGGCTGCTGACCGGCTTCGGCGCCGTCTTCTTCGCCCGCGAGCTGTACCGCTTCAGCCTGTTCGGCTGGCCGCTCTCCTTCTACATGGCGGCCCAGGGTTGCTCGCTGGTCTACCTGGCCATCATCGTCTGCTACGCCTGGCGCATGCGCCGCCTCGACCGGCGCGCCCGCGGGGACGCGCCGTGAACGCCCCGCGCAACGCCGCGCGCGCCTACTTCCGCCGCCTGAGCCGCTACTACCTGCTGTTCAGCGCCGGTTTCGCGGCCTTCCTGCTGGCCCTCGCCATCCTCGAGCAGGAGGGCATGCCGCGCATCTGGATCGGCTACCTGTTCATGCTGGCCACCATCGTGCTGTACGCCAGCATCGGCGTGCTCAGCCGCACCTCCAACGTCACCGAATACTATGTCGCCGGGCGCCGCGTGCCGGCCATGTTCAACGGCATGGCGACGGCGGCCGACTGGATCTCGGCGGCCAGCTTCATCAGCCTGGCCGGCGGCCTCTACCTGCACGGCTTCGACGGCCTGGCCTACATCATGGGTTGGACCGGCGGCTACTGCCTGGTGGCCCTGCTGATCGCGCCCTATCTGCGCAAGTTCAGCCAGTACACCATCCCCGACTTCCTGGCCGCCCGCTACGGCGGCGGCGCCGGCGGGCGCGGCGCGCCGGTGCGCCTGATCGCCGTCGGCGCCACCATCATCGTCTCCTTCACCTATGTGGTGGCGCAGATCTACGCGGTCGGCCTGATCGCCTCGCGCTTCACCGGCGTCGATTTCTCGGTCGGCATCTTCCTCGGCCTGGCCAGCATCCTGGTCTGCTCCTTCCTCGGCGGCATGCGCGCCATCACCTGGACCCAGGTGGCGCAATACATCATCATCCTGGTCGCCTTCCTGATTCCGGCCATGTTCCTGTCGGTCAAGCACAGCGACAATCCGCTGCCGCAACTGGCCTACGGCAAGATCCTGCCGCAACTGAGCGCGCGCGAAGTGGTCCTCGAGCACGACCCGAAGGAGCTCGAGGTGCGCGCCATCTTCCGCCAGCGCGCCGCCGGCTACGCCGCCAAACTGGCCGCGCTGCCGGCCTCGTGGGAACAGGGCCGCCTGGCCGCGCGCCGCCAGCTCGACGCCGCGCGCGCCCGCAACGCCACGCTGCAGGACATCCGCAACGCCGAGCGCGCCCTGATCGCCTATCCGAAAAGCCCGGACGAGGCGCGCGCCCTGTGGCAGGGCGCGCGCACCCTGAACCTGGCGCGGGCCGAGCCGATCACGCCGCACGCCCAGCCCTTCCCGGCGGCCGACCGGGACGCCTCCGACGTCAAGCGCAACAACTTCCTCGCCCTGGTGTTCTGCCTGATGCTGGGCACCGCCGCGCTGCCGCACATCCTGATGCGCTCCTACACCACGCCCTCGGTGGACGCGACCCGCGTCTCGGTGTGCTGGGCGCTGTTCTTCATCCTGCTGATCTACCTGACGCTGCCGGCCCTGGCCGTGCTGGTCAAGTACGACATCTACACCGCCCTGGTCGGCAGCGACTACGCCCACCTGCCCAGCTGGGTGGCCTACTGGGCCAACGTCGACAAGGCGACGCCCCTGATCAGCATCGTCGACACCAACCGCGACGGCATCGTCCAGCTGGCCGAGATCGCCATCGACGCCGACGTGCTGGTGCTGGCCACGCCGGAGATCGCCGGCCTGCCCTACGTCATCTCCGGCCTGGTCGCCGCCGGCGGCCTGGCGGCGGCCCTGTCGACCGCCGACGGCCTGCTGCTGGCCATTTCCAACGCCCTCTCGCACGACGTCTACTACAAGGTGGTCGACCCGGGCGCCTCGACGCAGAAGCGCGTCACCATCTCCAAGCTGCTGCTGCTGGCGGTGGCCTTCATCGCCGCCTACGCCGCCTCGCAAAAACCGGCCGACATCCTCTCCCTGGTCGGCGCCGCCTTCTCGCTGGCCGCCTCGACGCTGTTCCCGGCGCTGGTGCTGGGGGTGTTCTGGAAGCGCGCCAACCACCAGGGCGCCATCGCCGGCATGCTGGCCGGCTTCCTCGTCTGCCTGACCTATATGGCGCGCGGCACGCTGGGCGGCGCCGAGCTGTGGTGGCACATCGCGCCCATGTCGGCCGGCGTCTTCGGCGTGCCGGCCGGACTGGCGGCGGCGCTGCTGGTGAGCGCCCTGACGGCGCCGCCCAACGCGCGCAGCGCCGCCCTGGTCGAGCACATCCGCGCCCCCGAATAGCCCCGCCGCGGTGGCGCGGCGGCGGCGCCCATGCTATGCTCGCGCGCCTATCTATTTGATAAGATTGTCGCGATGAAAACCACCATACCGCAGCGCCTGTCGAGCGTCCTCCGCGCCCTCCTGCTGGCCGCCGCCGCGATCGCCGGCCACGGCGCCGGCGCCCAGACGCCGGCCGCGGCCGCGCCGCCCATCGAACAATTCTTCGAGAACCCCGCCTTCACCGCCGCCGCGCTGTCGCCGCAGGCGCAGTTCCTGGCCGTGCGCGCGGGCGGGCCGAACGGGCGCGAGCGCCTCATCGTCGTCGACCTGCGCAACAACACCCTGAAGGTGGTGGCCCAGTTCAACGACGCCGACGTGCAGACCTTCAAGTGGATCAGCGAAGAGCGCCTGGTGTTCAACGTCACCGACCGGAAAATCGGCCAGGGCGACATACGCTACGCCCCCGGCCTGTACGCGGTGGACCGGGACGGCGGCGCCTTCCGCCAACTGGCCCAGCGCAGCGGCGACCTGGTCACCGCCATGGCCTCGAGCCGGCGCAAGCTGCTGCCCTGGCACACCTTCCTGATGGAGCAGAACGGCGCCCAGGACGGCGATTCCCTCTACGTGACGAGCCCCAAGTACGACGGCCCGAACGACATCGCCTATGTCAACCTCTTGCTGCTCGACACCAAAACCGGCCTGTACAGCACGGTCGAGCGGCCCGGCAAGACGCGCGACTGGATGCTCGACCATCTGGGCCAGCCGCGCATCGCCACCACGCTGGACGGCAACATCGAGACCGTGCTGTACCGCGAGCCGCTCGGCGGCGCCTGGCGCAAGCTGGCCGAATTCGACGCCTACAAGGGCGGCGCCGGCGCCTTCGCGCCGTTCGCCTTCGCCCCGGACGGCAGCTTTTACGTCATCAGCAACAAGGGCCGTGACCGCGCCGCCGTCTTCCGCTACGACCTGGCCGCCAACAAAATCGCCGACGAACCCCTGGTGACGCTGGCCGGCTACGACTTCAGCGGCAGCCTGATCAGCGGCCAGGGCCGCCTGCTCGGCGTGCGCCACCTGACCGACGCCGTGGCCACGACCTGGTTCGAGCCGGCCATGAAGGCGCTGCAGGAACAGGTCGACGCCGCCCTGCCGGGGCGCATCAACCTGATCGCGCCGGCGGCCCGGCCGGCGACGCCGAACGTGCTGGTGGAGTCCTATTCGGACCGCCAGCCGCTCCAGTACGCGCTGTTCGACACGGAAAAGCAGACCCTGAACAGGGTCGGCGAGGCGCGCCCGGCCATCCGGCCGGAGCAGATGGGGCGTGAACAACTGGTGCACTACAAGGCGCGCGACGGCCTGCGGATTCCGGCCTGGCTGACGCTGCCGGCCAAGGGCACGGGCAAGGACTTGCCGATGGTCGTGCTGGTGCACGGCGGCCCGTATGTGCGCGGCCACTCCTGGAGCTGGGACGCCCAGGTGCAATTCCTCGCCTCGCGCGGCTACGCGGTGCTGCAGCCGGAGTTCCGCGGCAGCACCGGCTTCGGCACCAAGCATTACCGCGCCGGCTGGAAGCAATGGGGCTTGAAGATGCAGGACGACATCGCCGACGGCACCCGCTGGGCCATCGCCCAGGGCATCGCCGCGCCCCAGCGCGTCTGCATCGCCGGCGCCAGCTACGGCGGCTACGCCACCCTGATGGGCCTGGTCAACGACCCGGAGCTCTACCAGTGCGGCGTGGCCTGGGCCGGCGTCACCGACATCATGCTGATGTACACCGGCCACTGGAGCCACGCCTCCGACTTCAGCGACGGCTGGAAGCGCTACGGCATGCCGGAGCTGATCGGCGACCCGCTCAAGGACGCCGCGCAACTGGCGGCCACCTCGCCGCTGCTGCTGGCGGCCCGCATCAAGCAGCCGCTGCTGCTGGCCTACGGCGGCGCCGACCTGCGCGTGCCCATCTACCACGACAGCAAGTTCCGCGACGCCGTCAAGGCCGGCAACGCCGACGTCGAGTGGATCGTCTACCAGGAAGAGGGGCACGGCTGGGCGCTGCCGCAGAACCGCATCGACTTCTGGAGCCGGGTCGAGAAATTTTTGGCGCGCAACATCGGCAAACCGTAACGGCGGCGGCCTTTTCGCGGTACGCTAGGGTTTCGCCACTTCAAGGGAAATCGCCATGCCGTCCGGAAAAATTCTCGTCGCCCAGGGAGGCGGTCCGACCGCCGTCATCAACCAGTCGCTGGCCGGGGTGGCGCTGGAGGCGCGCCGCTTCCGCGACGTCACGCGGGTCTACGGCGCGCGGCACGGCGTGCGCGGCATCGTCGACGAGGACTTCGTCGACCTGACCCAGGAAACCAGCCACAACCTGGAACTGGTGGCGGCCACGCCCTCCTCGGCGCTCGGCTCGACACGCGACAAGCCGGACGCCGCGTATTGCCAGGAAATCTTCCAGGTCCTGCGCGCCCACGAGATCGAACACTTCTTCTACATCGGCGGCAACGACTCCTCCGACACGGTGCGCATCGTCAGCGAACAGGCGCGCCAAGCCGGCTATCCGCTGCGCTGCATCCACATCCCGAAAACCATAGACAACGACCTGGTCGGCAGCGACCACACGCCGGGCTTCCCCTCGGCGGCGCGCTTCGTCGCCCAGGCCTTCGCCGGCGCCAACCTGGACAACGCGGCCCTGCCCGGCGTCTACGTCGGTGTCGTCATGGGCCGCCACGCCGGCTTCCTGACGGCCGCCGCCGCGCTGGGCAAGAAATTCCCCGACGACGGCCCGCACCTGATCTACCTGCCCGAGCGCACCTTCGTGCTGGAGCAATTCCTGGCCGACGTGAAGGCCGTCCACGAGCGCTACGGGCGCTGCGTGATCGCCGTCTCCGAGGGCATCCACGACGCCTCCGGCGCGCCCATCGCCAGCCTGCTGGCCAAGGAGGTCGAGCGCGACGCCCACGGCAATGTGCAACTGTCGGGCAACGGCGCGCTGGCCGACCTGCTGTGCGGCGAGATCAAGGCGAAACTCGGCATCAAGCGGGTGCGCGGCGACACCTTCGGCTACCTGCAGCGCTCCTTCATCGGCTGCGTCTCCGACGTCGACCAGCGCGAGGCGCGCGAAGTGGGCGAAAAGGCCGTGCAGTTCGCCATGTGGGGCGAGCGCTGCGGTTCGGTGGCGATCCGCCGCACCGGCTTCTACTCGGTCGACTACGACTTGCTGGAACTGGACGCCGTGGCCGGCAAGACGCGCGTCATGGAGGACGAGTTCATCAGCGCCAGCGGCACCGACGTCACGGACGCCTTCCGCCTCTACCTGCGCCCGCTGCTGGGCTCGGGCATGCCGGACGCCTTCCGCCTGCGCGCCGCGCCCGTCGCCAGGGTGCTCAAGGGACAGGTGTAAAAAAAGGCGGGCGCCCCCTGAGGAGCGCCCGCCTTTTGCACGCCGGCGCGTGGCCGGGCTGCTTACTTTAGACGACGATGGTCTGGTGCTCGTCGCCGACGCGGGCGCGGATCTTGCCGATGCGGAAGACGGTCTCGCCGGCCGCCGTCAGTTGCGCGAAGGCGGCGTCGGCGTTCTCGGCCGAGACGATGACGGCCATGCCGATGCCGCAGTTGAAGACGCGGTGCATCTCGGCGTCGGCCACGCCGCCGTGCTGTTGCAGCCACTGGAACAGCGGCGGCATGGTCCAGCCGGTCGAGTCCAGTTCGGCCACCAGGTGTTCCTGCAGCACGCGCGGGATGTTTTCGACCAGGCCGCCGCCGGTGATGTGGACCATGCCCTTGATGTCCATGGTTTCCATCAGCGCCAGCAGGGGCTTGACGTAGATGCGCGTCGGCTCCATCAGCACGTCGGCCAGCTTGCGGCCGTGGAAGTCGCCCTCCAGGTCCGGCTTGGCCACTTCGATGATCTTGCGCACCAGCGAATAACCGTTCGAGTGCGCGCCCGACGAGGCCAGGCCCAGCACCACGTCGCCGGCGGCGATGCTGGTGCCGTCGATGATCTTGGCTTTCTCCACCGCGCCGACGGCGAAGCCGGCCAGGTCGTATTCGCCGGCCGGGTACATGCTCGGCAT
>JANXSQ010000198.1 GCA_025356595.1 Janthinobacterium sp.
TAGTCGAGCGTAGCTTCGCCTGGCTGGAGAAAAACAGGCGACTGTGGAAGAACTGCGAGCGATGGCTCAACACCAGCTTGCAGTTCATCCACCTGGCCTACCTGGCGATGCTGCTCAGAAGATCGTGAACACGCTCTTAGAACGTCATGCGCGCCTGCGCCGCGTCGGCGGCGCCGAACACGTCCAGCAGCAGTTTCTTGATCGGCGCCGGCAGCGGCGCGTCGGCGATGGCCGCGCCGTCGTACCAGACGTGGCCGGATTCGCCGGCCAGCTCGAGGCGGCGCGCCAGCGCGATGCGCCAGGGCGCGATGTGCAGCTTGTAGTGGGTGAAGATGTGGCTGATGTCCAGCAGGCGCTGGCGCGATTCGACCACGCCGAACTTGCCCGCCGCCCGCTCCAGCGCGGCCTCGTCGATGCCGGCCAGGGCGTCGTCCCCGAACGGCGCGTGGCCGCCCAGTTCCGGCAGCGACAGCAGGCCGCCCCAGATACCGCTGTCCGGCCGCTGCTCCAGCAAGACCTGGCCGCGGTCGACGATGAGCAGCATGGTCACCCGCTTCTCCGGCCGGGTCTTCTTCGGCTTGCGCACCGGCAGATCCTTGACCCGGTCGGTGGCGTGGGCCACGCAGCGCGGCTGCAGCGGGCAACGCCGGCAATCCGGGCTGCTGCGCGTGCACAGCGTCGCGCCCAAGTCCATCAAACCCTGCGTGTAGGCCTCGATGCCCTGCTGCGGCAGCAGCGCCTCGGCGCGCCGCCACAGGTCCAGCTCGACGCGCTTCTCGCCCGGATAGGCGGCGATGCCGAAGACGCGCGCGAAGACGCGCTTGACGTTGCCGTCGAGGATGGCGGCGCGCCTGCCGCTGGAGAAGGCCGCGATCGCCGCCGCCGTCGAGCGGCCGATGCCGGGCAGCTCGGCCAGCAGCGCCGGGTCGGAGGGAAAGACGCCGTCGTACTCGGCCACGACGCGCTGCGCGCACTTGTGCAGATTGCGCGCCCGCGTGTAGTAACCGAGGCCGCTCCACTGCGCCATCACGTCCTCGACCGGCGCGCCGGCCAGCTCGCGCAGGGTGGGGAAGCGCGCCAGGAAGCGCGCGTAATAGCCCAGCACGGCCGTCACCTGGGTCTGCTGCAGCATGATTTCGGACAGCCAGACCAGGTAGGCGTCGCGCGTGTTCTGCCACGGCAGCGCGTGGCGGCCGTGGGCTTTTTGCCAGGCGATGACGCCGGCGGAGAAGCTCGGATCGGTGTAGTCGGTCATGCTTGCCGCGCCCTGCGTGGGCGGCGGCGGGTGAAGCGGACGTGTCATGGATGTACTCGGTTAGGCGGCCGCGTCGAAGGCGACGCACTGCGCGTTGACGGCGATGCCGATGGCGCCGGCCAGTTCGGCCAGGCGCGTTTTTTGTTGTTCGAGGGCCAGCAGGGCGGCCTCGAAGGCGTCGATTTTCTGTTCCAGGCTGTCGCTGGCGTCGTGGATGCGCTGGATCGACGCCAGCCGGTGTTTCAACTGTTCCTTGTGCAGGCGGATCTGCGCCTCCAGCGGCGCCATGATCACCTTCAGCCAGGCCTCGGCCTCGTCGTTGGCGGTCTTGAAGCTCTTGCGCACGCGCGAGGCGATGGAGTCGAAGAATTTCTCCATCAGCACCACGCGGCTGGTGGTGATCAGGGTCGCGGTGCCGAACTGCTTGGAGTAGATGGCTTCGATGGCGCCGATCTCCTCTTCATAGCGCTGCAGCGAAAACGGCATCGGCAGGGCCAGCGCCAGGCCGTGCTCGGCGGAGAATTTCCGGTACATCACGCCCATCATTTCGCTGATCTCGCCGGTCTTGCGCTCGGACAGTTCGAGGTTGCGGCGGATGCGTTCGAAGTACTGTTTGACGGCTTCGCGCACGCCCAGGAAGAAGCGGCTGGCCTGCATCTCCCGGCGCACCCGCTCGATGTCGTCGCGCACGATGTCCATGCCCAGGCTGGTGTACAACTCGGTCGACAGGCGCGTGAAGACGGCGCGCGTGGCCTGCAGCTTGAACAGGCTGCTGTCGAATTCCTTCTTCTCGGCGTCGATGCGCCGCATCATGTGCGCGACCACGCTCTGGTTCTTGCCGCGCAGGCTTTTCAGCTCGTGCAACTGCTCGACGATGCCGCGGATGCGCGCCGCCACCAGCGCCTGCTGGGCCGCGCCCAGCGCCGCCAGTTCGCCGTCCAGTTGCTGGCGCACGATGTCGCGCTTGGCCGGAATCAGCTCGTTGAACAGGGCCCGCTCAAGCGCCTCCAGGCGGCTCTTCGCCAGCAGCGCCTGGTCGCCGTTGATCTTGCCCACCAGCGCCTTCTGCGCCGAGACGGGAAACACCTGGCGCGCCTCGAGCGCCAGCATGTGCGCCGCGCCGTCCTGCTGGCGGGCGATGGCGGCGTCGACCTCGGCGTCGCTGCGCAACTCGTCCCACATGCTGTCGATCTTGTTGAGCACCACCAAGCGCCCCGGGCCGGCGCCGATGTGCTTGCGCCAGACCTCGATGTCGCTCTTGGTGACGCCGGTGTCGGCGGCCAGGATGAACAGCACGGCGTGGGCGTTCGGGATCAGGTTCAGCGTCAGCTCCGGCTCGGTGCCGATGGCGTTCAGGCCGGGCGTGTCGAGGATCACCAGGCCCTGCTTGAGCAGCGGGTGGGGGAAGTTGATGATGGCGTGGCGCCACAGCGAAATCTCGATGGTGCCGCGCGCGTCGACCGCCAGTTGCGCGTCGGCGTCGTCCTCGTCGTACAGGCCGTAGCGCTTGGCCTCGGCCAGCGTGACGCGCTTGGTCATGCTGACCTGCTTGAGCGTCTCGTGCATCTGCCCGGCCGCCTCCAGGTCGAGCGGCAGCACGGTCCAGGCGGCGTCGCTGTCGCGGTAGTCGCTGGTCGACAGATTCTCGGCCCGCGTCTCGATGGGCAGCAGGCGGATCGAGGGCGGCCGACCCGCCTCGTACAGCAGTTCGGTCGGGCACATGGTGGTGCGTCCGGCCGCCGAGGGCAGGATGCGCTGGCCGTAGTCGGCGAAGAAGATCGCGTTGATCAATTCCGATTTGCCGCGCGAGAATTCGGCCACGAAGGCCACCGACAGCTTGTCGTCGGCCAGGCGGGCCAGGGTGCGCGCCAGGCGCAGCTCGGTGGCGCCGTCCGTCAACGCGGCGGCGCCGACCCAGGCCTGATAGGCTTGCAGCGCCGCCACGACGCCCTGGCGCCACGCGCTGTACTGTTGCAAATCCCGGACCATCATGCTCACCCCGCCTCCCTTGAACGCTTATTTTTGGCAATTGACGCAGTAGAACGTCGAGCGCTGCCCCTGCTTGATCTGGCGCACCGCCGCGCCGCACACGCGGCAGGGCAGGCCCGCACGATCATAGACGAAATAGCTCTGCTGGAAATAACCGGACTGGCCGTTGACGCCGATAAAGTCGCGCAGCGTGCTGCCGCCCTGGACGATGGCCTCGGCCAACACGGCGCGGATGGCTTGCGCCAGCCGTTCGTAGCGGGCCGGGCCGATGCGTCCGGCCGGCGTCTTCGGGTTGATGCCGGCGCGGAACAGGCTTTCCGAACAGTAGATGTTGCCGACGCCGACGACGATGTCGCCGGCCATCAGCGCCTGCTTGACGGCGACGCGGCGCCCGCGCGTGCGCTCGAACAGCAACTGGCCGGAAAAGTCGTCGCCCAGCGGCTCCACGCCCAGCCCGCGCAGCAGCGCGTGGTTGTCGACGCCGCCGTCGCCGGCGTCGTGCCACAGCACGGCGCCGAAGCGGCGCGGATCGGTCATGCGCAGCACCCGGTTGCCCTGGGCGCCGTCGACGACGAGGTCGAAATGGTCGTGCCGCTGCGGCGCGACGTCGGGCGCCAGCACGCGCAGGTGGCCGGACATGCCGAGGTGGATGATCAGGGTGCCGTGCTCGAAGTCCAGCAGCAGGTACTTGCCGCGCCGCCCCGTGAGGCCGATGGTGCGTCCCGCCAGACGCT
This sequence comes from Janthinobacterium sp., assembly GCA_025356595.1. Taxonomy (GTDB): domain Bacteria; phylum Pseudomonadota; class Gammaproteobacteria; order Burkholderiales; family Burkholderiaceae_D; genus Janthinobacterium. The sequence goes on from JANXSQ010000198.1 coordinate 3,979, forward strand.
CGGCCAGGTCGGCCGGGAAGGGCCAGCGCAAGCCGCCGCGGCGCAGCACCACGGCCTGCACGGCGTGGCCTTCGACATAGGGCGCGACGCCGCGCCGGGTGACTTCAACTTCGGGCAATTCTGGCATGGCGGACTCGGACGGGGTGGATAGGCGGACTTCCGGATCGGGCTGTACATTTCCTTGCACTAAGCGCGCACGCAAACGGGGCGTTGGGCGTAGAATCATTCTTCTTCCCCGTACAGTCAGGAACGCCTTTTGAAAAACGTTTTCGCCATTGTAACCCTCTCCGCCCTGATGTCGGCCTGCGCCGTGGTCGCGCCGCCGCCGGCCCCGCCCGCCGCGGCGGCGCCGCAGCCCGCGCCGTCGGAGGGGGAGGGCGCGGGCGGCGAGGCGACTGCGCCGGCGCGCGCCGACGAGGCCTTGCCGAATGTCGCGCTGAGCAGCGACCTGCTCTACAAATTGACCAAGTCCGAGCTGGAGTTCAAGAGCGGGCGCTGGCAGGGGCCCTTCGTCACGCTGATGGCCGTGGCCCAGCAGACGCGCGATCCGCGCATCGCCCACCGCGCCGCCGAAATGGCGCTGACGGCCAAGCAGGGCGGCGAGGCGCTGGCGGCGATCCGCCTGTGGCGCGAACTGGCGCCCGATTCGGACGAGGCGAAGCAGTACTTCCTCGGCTTCGTCGTCCTCAGCGACCAGATGGGCGAGGCCGAGCCGATCTTCGTCCAGCGCCTGAAGGACGCGGCGCCGGCCGCGCGCGGCATCGCCATGTTCCAGATGCAGCAGTTCCTGACGCGGGCGAAGGACAAGCTGCTCGCCTACGCCATGCTGGAGCGGGTGCTGGCGCCTTACCTGGACACGCCGGAAAGCCATCTCGTGCTGGCGCAGGGCGCCTATGCGATCGGCGAGCGCGAGCGCGCCGAGCGCGAGGCGCGCAAGGCGCTGCGCATCAAGCCCGACGCCGAGCTGGCGGCGCTGACGCTGGCCCAGGTGGCGCCCGATCCGGCCGCCGCCGGCGTCGCGCTGAGCGACTTCCTGCGCGCCTATCCGGGCGCGCGCGAGGTGCGCGCGGCCTACGCCCGCCTGCTCATCGACCAGAAGCAGTACGCGCCGGCGCGGGCCCAGTTCCTGGTCCTGCTCAAGGCCCAGCCGGACAATGTCGGCACCCTGTACGCGCTGGGCATCATCTCCATGCAACTCGACGACAGCGCCGCCGCAGAAGGCTATTTCAAGCAATTCATCGGCGTGCTGGCGGCCCATCCGAACGACGAGCGCGACCCGGCCAAGGTGCAGATGATACTGTCGCAGATCGCCGAGGAGAAGGGCGATTCCGCCGGCGCGCTGCGCTGGCTGGAACAGGTCGACGGGCGCGACGCGCGCGCCTACTTCGACGCCAAGATCCGCCGCGCGCAACTGATGGCTAGGCACGGCGACCTGGACGGCGGGCGCAAGCTGCTGGCCGACATCCAGACCGACGCCGCCGAGGAGCAGGCCCAGGTGCTGCTGGCCGACGCGCAACTGCTGCGCGACGGCGGCTACACGCAGAGCGCCTTCACGGTGCTGGAAAACGCCCTGAAGCGCTTCCCGGACAGCCCCGAGCTGCTGTACGACTTCGCCCTGCTGGCGGAAAAGCTGGGCAAGATGGAGGTGATGGAGACGAGCCTGCGGCGCGTCATCGCGCAGAGTCCGAACAACCACAACGCCTACAACGCGCTCGGTTATTCCCTGGCCGAGCGCAACATCCGCCTGCCCGAGGCCTACGCGCTGATCGAGCAGGCGCTGAAGATGGCGCCGGGCGACCCCTTCATCATGGACAGCATGGGTTGGGTGCAATTCCGCATGGGCCACCTGGCCGAGGCCGAGGAGCTGCTGCGCCGCGCCTACACGCTGCGCAAGGATCCCGAGATCGCCGTCCACCTGGGCGAAGTGCTGTGGGGGAAGGGCGACAAGGCCGGCGCCGCCGCGCTGTGGCGCGAGGCCGGCGCCAAGGACCCCAAGAACGACGCCCTGAAAAGCACGCTGGCGCGCCTCAACGTCGACCTGTAAGCTGGCGTCCGCGCGCCGCCGCGCGGCACAAAACCAAGGGCGCGCGGCCGGCATCCGAAGCCGGCGCGGCGCCCTTGTCTTTCTCCACCATCCGAATCCATGCCCATGTCCTTGCCACGTAAAAACCTCCTCACCGTCACCTTCCTATGCGCGCTGCTGTCGGCCTGCGCGACGGGCGGCGCGCCGCCCTCGGCGCGGCCGGTGGCCGCCTACAGCGAGAGCATCGAACTGGCCGGCCGCCTGAGCGTCAATTATCAGCGCGAGGGCAAGCCCGAATCGCTGTCGGGCAAGTTCGCCTGGCAGCAAAGCGCCGCCCGCATCGACGTCAGCCTGGCCTCGCCGCTGGGGCAGACCATCGCCGCCATCAGCGTCACGCCGCAGCAGGCGACGCTGACGCAGGCCGGCAAGACGCCGCGCACGGCCGCCGACATCGACACCCTGAGCGCGCAGACGCTGGGCTGGTCCTTGCCCGTCTCGGGCCTGCGCGACTGGCTGCAGGGCTATGCGGTGGCCGCCGACGGCGCCCGCTTCGCCGCCTCGCCGCTGCGCGACAGCGTCACCACGCGCGACGGCTGGCGCCTGCGCTTCGTCTCCTGGCAGGACGGGGAGGGCGCCGCGCCCCGGCCGAAGCGCATCGACGCCGAGCGCAGCGCCGGCCCGCGGGCCGACGCCGTCGCGCTGCGCATCTTCATCGACCCGGTCCAGCCATGAGCGCGGCCCGCCTCTCGCCTTGCCCGGCCCCGGCCAAGCTCAATCTCTTCCTGCACGTGAACGGCCGGCGCGCCGACGGCTACCACCTGCTGCAAACCGTGTTCCAGCTGATCGACCGCGGCGACACCCTGCATTTCCAGCTGCGCGAGGACGCCGCCATCCGCCGCGTCAACGACCTCCCCGGCGTGCCCGAGGAGCAGGACCTGATCATCCGCGCCGCCCGCCTGCTGCAGGCCGAG
>JANXSQ010000276.1 GCA_025356595.1 Janthinobacterium sp.
CGCGGCGTCTGGGGTGGCGGTGGTCATGGTGGATCCCTTAAAAGAGACCGCCGGCGCGCCGCCCGCCGTGAAAAGGCGGCGATCGGATCTGCGTGCGCGCTGCGGTAACAAGCTGAAATAAATTATTGCAATTCGGCAATGTTACCGCACCTAAAATTTGTTTGCACGTAAAAATCATTCTCTACGGCAATCAAGGCGCCGGCCGGGACGCCGCAGGGCGCCTAATTGGGCGCCGCGAACTCTGCGCTGTAGGGGAACTCCATGCCGCAGGGAGCGCCGTGGCACAGGGCCGGCTTGTACTTCTCCGCCATCAGCACGAGGGCGGCGAATTTGCTGGTCTTTTCGCCGGGCGAGCTGAGGATCTCGACGGCGCTGGCGTCGCCCTTGCTGTCGACCTTCACCGCCATGCGTAGCAGGCCCTTTTCGGCCGAGCGCGCCTGGACCTCGCGGATCGCCTTCTGGATGCGCGCCATGCCGTTCAACGGAAACGGCGGTTCGTCGTCGGCGCCCAGGCTGTCGTAGGCGGCGCGCAGAGCGCGCTTTTCCTCGCCGCCCAGATCGGCGTAGCGCTTGTTCGAGGCGACGGCGGCCGCCGCGCCGGCGTCGCGGCGCAGGTGCGAGCCGGCCCGGGCCTCGCTGTCGCGCAGGGTGAACAAGGCCGGGGTGTCGTCGATGGCCGCCGCGCCCTGGCAATACAGAACAAGCGCGGTCGCGATACAGGCGTAAATTCGCATGTCCAGTCTTTCTTGGATTGATGGCGGAAACGCCGAATGTTACATTTTGCTTAATAATTCGCAAATTTGCAAATTATTAATGTTAACCGTGCGGCGGCGGCGCGCAAAAAAGCCCGCATCGGCGCCGCCGCCCGTCGCGGCGGCGGCGTTTCATGCCACAATGACGCCGCACTCCCCCGCCCGTTCCAGGATGAAGAACATGAATACACTGCTGCACCATTGGCGGCCGCGCCTGACGGCGCTGGCCGCCGCCGCCACCGGCGCGGACGGCGCCCACGACATCGACCACCTGCACCGGGTCTGGCGCAACGCCGCCATCCTGCTCGACGAGCACGCCGGCGCCGACGCGCTGGTGGTGCTGGCGGCCTGCTATCTGCACGACCTGGTCAACCTGCCCAAGAACGACCCGCAACGCCACCTGGCCTCGCGCCAGGCGGCGCGCCTGGCGCAGACCCGCCTGGCGGCGCTGGACTTCCCGGTCGAGAAACTGGCCGGCGTGGTCCACGCCATCGAAACGCACAGCTTTTCCGCCGCGCTGAAGCCGGAAACGCTGGAAGCGCAGATCGTCCAGGACGCCGACCGCATCGACGCCCTCGGCGCGGTCGGCCTGGCGCGCCTGTTCTACACGGCCGGACGCATGGGCGGCGCGCTGGCGCACGCCGACGACCCGATGGCCCTGCACCGCGAACTCGACGACCGCGCCTACGCCCTCGACCACATCGAAACCAAGCTCGCCAGACTTCCGGCGAGCATGCAGACGGCGGCCGGACGGCGCCTGGCGCAGGCGCGCCTGCGCCTGCTGACCGACTTCCGCGACAGCTTCATTAGCGAATCGGCCGGCGACCCGGCCATTCCCTGAGCCCTCCCCCCAAAAAACCACCTTGAAACCACCGTCCATGCTCCCTGACACCTCCGCCGCGTCCGCGCCCGCCCCGGCCGGCAACCTCAATTTCATCCTCGTCTGCGTCTTCATCGACATGCTCGGCATCGGCCTGGTGGTGCCGGTGCTGCCCATCCTGGTCGGCGAATTCGTCGCCGGGCGCGACGCCCAGGCGCTCTGGTACGGCATCCTGGCCGCCGTCTTCGGCCTGCTGCAATTCATCTTCATGCCCATGCTGGGCGCCATCAGCGACCGCGTCGGGCGGCGTCCCGTGATGATGTACTCGATGGCCGGCATGTGCCTGAACTTCCTCGCCACCGGCTGGGCGCCCAACCTGGCCGGCCTGTTCCTGGGCCGCGTCATCGGCGGCATCTCCTCGGCCAGCATGTCGGTGGCCTCGGCCTACGCCTCGGACATCTCGACGCGCGAGAACCGCGCCAAGAGCTTCGGCAAGGTCGGCGCCGCCTTCGGCCTGGGCTTCATCTGCGGCCCGATGCTGGGCGGCGTGCTCGGCTCGATCAATCTGCACCTGCCCTTCTTCGTCGCCGCCGCGCTGTCGGCCGGCAACCTCCTGTACGGCTACCTGTACGTGCCCGAATCGCTGCCGCTGGACCAGCGCGCGCCGTTCACGCTGGCCAAGATCAACCCCTTCGCGGCCCTCGCCAAACTGGCGCGGCGCGTCGAGATCCGCGGCCTGATCGTCGCCTTCGGCATCATGACCTTCGCGCAAATGATGCTGCAATCGACCTGGGTGCTGTACACCCACTTCCGCTTCGACTGGAGCCCGCGCGAGAACGGCATCGCCCTGTTTTGCGTCGGCCTGTGCGCCGCCGTGGTGCAGGCCGCGCTGCTGGGTATGCTGATCAAGCGCTTCGGCGAGGTCCGCCTGGCCCTGCTGGGCATGGGCTCGGGCGCCATCACCTTCCTGCTGTACGGCCTGGCGACCCAGGGCTGGATGATGTACGTCTTCATCCTGTGCAATCTGCTGGCCTTCGCGGCCGGTCCGGCCCTGCAGGGCATCATCTCGAAATCGGCGGCCGCCAACGAACAGGGAGAGCTGATGGGATCGCTGCAATCGATCAGCAGCCTGGGCATCGTCGTCATGCCCCTGGTAGGCAGCCTGATCCTGGGCGAAGTCAGCCACCTGCCGGCCCAGGACTGGCGCGTCGGCAGCAGCTTCTTCGTCTGCGCCGCGATGCAGGCGCTGGCCATCGTTGTGGCCTGGCGCTATTTCAAGGCGCGCCGAATGGACGATTAAGTCTGAGGACTGGCGTTTCAAAGCGGCTGGGTACGCATTCGATGCCGATTTCGGCTTGAGTTAATGACACGAGACCGGGTATACCGCAATCCACCCAAGTTAAGACTTTTCAGCAATTTTTCTGACTCATCGCCTTGTGCGGTTTTCGGCCTGGGACTCGTGGTTTTGAGAGATTTTCACGGTGGCGATAGGTCCGACCGGCA
>JANXSQ010000326.1 GCA_025356595.1 Janthinobacterium sp.
CTTCTACCTTCCGGGCGAAGCAGCGTACGACTTCAACTTCGCCCTGATGTCGAAGCATGCGCTCAGCCGCATCTACGAGCGGTACATCGAGCTGATGGAGTTCAGCGAGGATGCGGGCGACAAGAAGCGGCCGCGGGCGCCCCCTCAGAACGTCGCGCGCATGCTCAGGCGCAGCGTGCGCGGCTCGAGCGGATGCACCAGGCGGCCGTCGATGCCGCCGCCGCAACTGCCGTCGGCCTGTTCGCCGCGCGTGCAGGCGCCGCCCCAATACTCGATGTCGTTGGCCTTGCGGTCGAGCAGGTTGAGCACATCCACGCCCAACTGCAGCGTCGGCGTGATGCGGTAACCGAGCTTCAGGTTGGCCAGCCAGAACGGCGCCGACTTGTGCGTGTTGGTCTCCTCCAGCGCGTAGGCGCCCAGATAGCGCAGGCGCAGGCCGGCGAACCAGGCGCCGCCCGGTTCGTAGGCCAGGCCCAGCGAGGCCGTCAGCGGTATCGCGTTCGGCACGTGCGAGCCGCCGTTCTCGACCGGCTGCTGGAAGCGCGCGTGCGACCAGGCCAGGTCGGCGTCGATGTTGACGCTGCGGCTGGGCGCGAAATAATTCGACCATTCCAGGCCATGCCGGCGCGACGCGCCGCGCGCCTCGGTGACGCCCTCGTCGCCGACGAAGACCAGTTCCGACGCGGCGCGCATCCGCCACAGCGACACGCTGGTGTTCCAGCCCGGCAAAGGCTTGGCGCGCAGGCCGATTTCGGCGCCGCTCGACTTGGCGAACAGGGACAGTTTCTCCGCCGCGCTGCCGTCGGCCGGATGGGTCGCCGAAGTGGCGCCGCGCACGTCGTTGCTGTGGAAGCCATAGCCCCAGTTGGCGTAGAACTCGGCCGGGCCGGGTGTGCCGAAGGGACTGAAGACCAGGCTCAGTTTCGGGCTGGTCTGGCCGGCGCCGGCGCTGCCGCCGTTGTCCATATTGAACTCGCCGCCCGTCGGCGTAACGTGGGCGCGGATCTGGTCGCGGCGCAGGCCCAGCGTGCCGCGCAACCACGGCGTCCACTGCCGGCGCGCCTCGATGAACAGGCCGGCGGCCGTCTCCGTCAGGCGGTCCTCGCGCACCGTGCGGACGCGCGCGCGCCCGACCGTCTCGTACAGGCCGAGGCTGGAGACGCGGTCCTGGCGCAATTGCAGGCCGGCCGTCAGCTCGACGCCGCCGAAGCTGCGCGTGTGGCGCGCCTCGCCGCCCCAGATGACGCGCTCGTCGGCCTGCTCGTGCTGGTCGCCCTGCGGCCCGCCGATGAAGCCGGACGGCGCGGAGAAATAATTCAAGCCGTAGTCGATCACATACGCGCTCAGGCGGCTGGCGCCGGCCGCGTCGCCGCCGGCCCATTCGCCGGCCAGGCTGTAGCGGTGCGTCTTGCCGCCGTCGCTGCCCGACAGCGCGCCGTAGCGGCCGATCTCGCCGCTATCGATGGCGCGCTGCGGCACATGCTCGGTGGCCGTCCAGTCCGATTCATAGGCCATCGCCGTGACGGCGAAACCGTCGCCGGCCGAGCCCTTGGACAGGCGCGCCACGCCGTTGCGCTTGCGCAGGCCGGCCGGCAAGTCCCAGGGGCCGTTGTTGCCGGCCACCTCGACGGCGCCCATCAGATCGTAGCCGGCGTACTCGGCGCTGCCGCCGGCCAGCACGCGGCGGAACTGGTGCTGACCGAGGGTCAGGTCGACGAAGGGCGCCGGCAGGCGGCGCAGATAATCGATGCGGGCCGAGCCGGTGTTGGAGAAGTCGCCGTCCTCGGCCGCGTAGACGCCCTTGCGGAACTGCACGTTGGCGATCAATTCCGGCATCAGGAAATTCAAGTCCATATAGCCCTGGCCGTGGGCGTGGCTGGCGACGTTGGCCGGCATGCCCATGACGCTGGTGGCGAAGTCGCTGCCGTGGTCGAGGTTGAAGCCGCGCAGGAAATACTGGTTGGCCTTGCCGTCGCCCGAGTGCTGGGTGACGATCATGCCGGGTATGGTTTCCAGCAATTCGGCGGTGCGCAGCAGCGGGCGGGTCGCCAGTTGCTTGGCCGTCACGACGCCGTCCGTGGCCGAATCGGCGACGCCGATCAGGCCGGGCCGGTTGCCCGTGATGGTCACCTCCTGCACGACGGGGACGCCGCCGGCGCGGGCCAGCGTGGAGCCGGCCAGCAGGGCCGCCAGCAGGGATGTTCGAGTATCAATAAATCGCATCTGTTTCATTTCCTAAGATCACATCGATGATCCGGGCATGACACGAGACAGCAGTGACCGTGTGTGGACGCGAAGCCGCCGCCGGCGGACGATGGCGCGCGCAAGCGGGCGCCGGCGCGGGACGGCGCCGTGCGCGCGGGAAACGGCGGCAAGGAAGGACGGACGGTGGATCAGGGCACAACGGACAAAACCAAACCCCGGGTTTTGCACCAGCAATACACGCGATGGCCGGTCTTCTGGCTCGCCCTCATCCTTTCCTGTCCTGCCTTCCCATGCGATGCACAGTGGCGTACGGACAAAATCGTCAGGCATACAGCAGCGGGGGCTGCGCCGGAATGGCAGGGAGATTGTCCCTGTTTCACCGGCTTCCCGTTTCACCCTCCAGCAGACATGCTGGAGGACACCATCGCGTAAGGTGCATATTTTACATGAGGGAAGCGCGCCGCGGCGCGAGCGCATGCGGATCCCCAGGGCGAATGCATCAGGGCGGACCCAGCGTCATGAGCCCACATCGCGCTGATAAACCGGGGACAGACAGGCGGGATCAATGCCTCATCGACAGCAACAAGACTGGAGGCCGACCTCGTGTGTACGTTCCATCTCATCTGCCTCCCTGCTCTAGAAATTTATATCTAGAAATTTAGTTCTAGAACTGTTATTCTAGTCCACATGACGACGACCACACCCACCCCACACCCCACATCGGCCGAACTGGGCCTGCTGCGCATCCTCTGGCACCTCGGCCCCGCCGACGCCAAGCAGGTGTATGAAGCCCTGAGCCTCGAGCGCGCCGACGCCAGCTACGCCACGGTGCTGCGACAACTCCAGCTCATGCACGGCAAGGGCATGTTGACCCGCGACGAAAGTCAGCGGCCACAACGCTACGCCCCGGCGCTGGCGCAGGCGCAGGAAAAAATCCAGACCAGCTTGCTCAAGGATCTGATCTCCAAAGTGTTCTCGGGCTCCGGCAAGGCCCTGGTGCTGGCCGCGCTCAAGGAGCATATCAGCGCCGACGAGCGCGCGGAGATCGAAAAGATCTTGCGTCGTAAAGACAACGCCGAATCATGAGCTCGACCACGATGGCATGGGCCGTGCCCGCGCTCGGCTGGGCCCTGCTGCACTTCGTGTGGCAAGGCCTGATCGTCGGCGCGGTGGCGGCGCTCCTGCTGAGGTTGTTGCGCCGCGCCAGTCCGCGCCGCCGCTATGCCGTCTGCGCCCTGGCGCTGTTCATGTGCCTGTGCATTCCACTGATTCATCTGACGTGGTCGCTGATCCAGGCGGGCGACTCGCCACCCTCGCCGCTATCGATGGCACTTCCCGCCTGGCGCCGCGAGCTGCTGGTCCGCATGCCGGCCCTGGTCGTGGCCTGGTCCCTGGGCGTCGGCCTGATGACCCTGCGCCTGAGCCTGGGACTGGTCTGGGTGAGCCGCTTGCGCCGTCACGGCGTCTTCGCGCCGGAGCTCTGGCAGGACCGCCTCGACGCGCTGGCGCTGCGCATGGGCCTGCGCCGCCGCGTGCCGCTCAAATTGCACGCCGCGCTGTCCAGCCCCGTGACCCTGGGTTTCTGGCGCCCCATCGTGCTGCTGCCGGCGGCTTTGCTCACTGGCATGCCGGTGGCCATGCTGGAGGCTTTGCTCGCCCATGAGCTGGCCCACGTCCGACGCTGGGACTATCTGCTCAATCTGCTGCAAAGCCTGGTCGAGGCCCTGCTCTTTTTCCATCCCGTGGTCTGGTGGCTATCGACCCGCATGCGCATTGAACGCGAACACGTTGCCGATGAGCTGGCCGCGCAGGCTTTGAACGACCCCGGCCGCCTGGCTTTGGCGCTGCACGAGCTGTCCTTGCAAGCCCCCGCGCCGCAACCCGGACTGATCCTGTCCGCCCGGGGCGGCCCTTTGTTCAGGCGGATCGAACGATTGCTGGCGCCGCCTCCCGAAACCGCCAGCTGGAAACTGGCCTTGCCGGCCCTGCTGCTCGCCTGCGCGGCGCTGTCGATCCAGTCGCCCGGCCCGAAACCCGCTCACGATGTCTCGGCAGCCAACCGGCCGCGATTATCGGTGAACGCCAGGCATGTACTGGTGCTGGACGAAAACGGTGGAAAAATCTTGATGAGCAAGGACGCCGACATCGTGGTGCCGATCGCCTCCCTGACCAAACTGCTCACCGCCATGGTCGTTCTGGACGCCGGACTCGATCCGGCCGAGAAACTGCGCATCGCCAGCGGCGACATGGATGCCGGCGCGCAGGACGGCGCCCTGCTCAGCGCCGGTTCGGAAGTGCCGCGCGCGACCGCGCTGCGCATGGCCCTGATGTCCTCCGAGAACCGCGCCGCCGCCATGCTCGCGCGCACCTATCCGGGCGGCGGCGAGGCGTTCGCGCAAGCCCTGCGGGCCAAGATACGCAGCCTGGGCCTGACGCGCACGACCATCACCGACCCTACGGGCGCCGCGCCATCGAACACCTCCACCGCCACCGAGCTGGCCATGATCGTGGCGGCGGCGGCGCGCTATCCCGAGATCGCCGAGTTCACCAGCAATAGACAAGCCGAAGTCGCCGTCAACGGCCTGGCGCGCGAACTGCGCAACACCAATCCCCTGGTGGGCGGCAAGGGATGGAACATCCTCCTGTCCAAGACCGGCTCCAGCTCCGCGGCGGGCCGCTGCCTGACCATGCGCATGCGCAGCGGCGACAGGAACGTCACCGTCGTCTTGCTCCATGCCGAGGACTCAGAGCAACGCTCGCTCGACGCCGGCAGAATCCGCGATTCCCTCGCCCATGCCGGCGAATCTCAATTGCACACCCTTTTTTAACCCTGGAGACACAAGTATGACGATGTTCAACACGATGTTGCTGGCCCTGGCCGTCGCAGGCGGCGCTGCGCAGGCGCATGACGCGCCGGTGGACTGCGATAGTTGCGAAAAATGGAACAAGCCGGTCAAACCGTTCAATATATACGGCAATACCTGGTATGTTGGGGTCGATGGCCTGTCCGCCATTCTGCTGACCAGCCCCAAGGGCCACATCCTGCTGGACGGCGGGCTGCCGCAATCGGCGCCGGCCATCGAGGCCAACATCAAGGCGCTCGGTTTTCGGATCAAGGACGTGAAACTGATCCTCAACTCGCACGCGCACTGGGACCATGCGGGCGGCATCGCGGCGCTGCAGCGGGCCAGCGGCGCCGTGGTGGCGGCCAGCCCATCGAGCGCGCTGACACTCCAGAGCGGCACCAACGGCACGGACGATCCGCAGTATAAATCCGATCCGATCGTGCACGTCGCCAAGGTGGCCAAGGTCAAAGTGGTGCAGGAGGGAGACATCGTGAAGGTCGGCCCCATTGGCGTGACCGCGCACATGACGCCGGGCCATACCCCGGGCGGCACCACCTGGACCTGGACTTCCTGCGAGGGTCAGCGCTGCCTGGACGTAGTGTACGCCGACAGTCTCAATCCCTACGCCAGCGGCGATTTCAACTTCACCGGCAAGGGCAAGACGCCGGACATCTCGGCCTCGTTCGAGGCAAGCATCGCCAAGGTCGCGGCGCTGAAATGCGACATCGTCATTTCCGTGCATCCGGAGTTCACCGACGTGATGCAGAAGGCGGCGGCGCGCACGGCGGCCAGCAATCCCTTCATCGACGCCAATGGCTGCCGCGAATACGCGGCCGATGCCGGCAAGCGCTTGGCCACGCGACTTGCGCAAGAACGCGGCGAGTAAGTACCCCCTCTCAACAAATTGTCGGCGTCTGTGGCTCTGATCGGAACGCAGCAAGGGGGACGCCGAGTCTTGCCCGCCCCTTGACGTGTTCGCACTGCGGCGGAACGGGCGCCTTGCGTCGCTTCCGACCAGAACCATAGCCACCTCACAATTTATTCCGATGAGGTACTTAGAAATTGTATGCGGGAAAACCTGAACTATTCTCGAAACGTGTATATGAGCGAACGGGTCTTGACGCATAAGCATGCCGAATAATCTTTCCAAGCACTCCAATTGGTGTATGATTCCACATGGCAATATTTATCTAAAAATAAATTACATTGGGAGTGGTCAGTGAAAAAAAATAAACCGGGCATGTTTTTGATCGCGGTATTGATGGCGTCGGCTTTGGCCGGATGCGCGACGGAAAGTTCGCAATCCCTGGCCGTGCCGACGACAGCCGTCGTCAACCGCGCAGCGGTGGGTCCGCGCACCTTGATTTCCGTGGGTAAATTCGACAACCGCTCCAGTTTCATGCGCGGCCTGTTTTCCGACGGCGTCGACCGTTTGGGCGGCCAGGCGAAGACCATTTTGATTTCGCACATGCAGCAGACCAATCGTTTCAACGTGTTGGACCGCGACAACATGGCGGAATTGAAACAGGAAGCCGAATATAAAAAACAGAGCCAGTCCATTAAAGGCGCCGATTTCGTCGTGACCGGCGATGTCACCGAATTCGGCCGCAAAGAAGTGGGCGACCACCAATTGTTCGGCATCCTCGGCCGCGCCAAGACCCAGATCGCCTACGCCAAAGTCACCCTCAACATCGTCAACATCGCCACCTCCGAAGTGGTGTATTCCAGCCAAGGCGCCGGCGAATACAGCCTGTCGAACCGCGAAATCGTCGGCTTCGGCGGCACCGCCAGTTACGACGCCACGCTGAACGGCAAGGTGCTGGACCTGGCCGTGCGCGAAGCGGTGACGCATCTGGTGGCCGGAATCGATTCCGGCGCCTGGACTCCGAACAAGCCACAATAAGGACGGGCATGAAACAATTAATCGTTAAACGCATCGGCGTTGCGGCGGCCATCGCCGCCACCATGGTATTGAGCGCTTGCCATACCGCCCCGAAAACCATCTACCAATGGGGCGGTTATCAACCCCAGGTGTATCAGCATTTCAAGGGTGAAAGCCCAGACCAGCAAATCGCCGTACTGGAAAAAGATTTACTGGCCATAGGCGCGGCGGGCAATATGGCGCCGCCCGGTTACCACGCGCATCTGGGTATGCTGTACGCGATGACCGGCAAGGAAGCCCTGGTGGCGCCGCAATTCGAGACAGAAAAAAAACTATTCCCGGAATCGTCGGCCTATATGGATTTCTTGCTCAAGAAATCCAAGAAAAGTGAGAATTAAGATGCTGAAGAAAACTGTGAAACTGGCCGCCTGCCTGATCCCCGCCCTGCTGGCGGTCGGTTGCGCCACCAAGCCCGCAGCTCCCTACGATTACACGGCCTTCAAATTGAGCAAGCCGCGTTCCATCGTCGTGCTGCCGCCGCTGAACAACTCGCCCGACGTCAAGGCGACCTACAGCATGTTGTCGCAAGTGAGCTATCCCCTGGCCGAGGCCGGATACTATGTCTTGCCGGTGGCCCTGGTCGACGAAACCTTCAAGCAGAACGGCTTGAGCAACAGCGCCGAGATCCACGCCGTCGCACCGGCGAAGATCCAGGAAATTTTCGGCGCCGACGCGGCCCTTTACGTGACCGTCAGCAACTACGGCACCACGTATGCCGTGATCGACAGCGTATCGGCGGTGACGGCGGACGCCAAGCTGGTGGATTTGAAGAGCGGCGCGCTCCTGTGGGCGGGGTCGGCGACGGCCTCGAGCAATGAAGGCGGCAACAACGGCGGCGGCGGCTTGATCGGCGCGCTGGTGGCGGCGGCCGTCAAGCAAATCATCAACACGGCCACGGATGCGGCGCACCCGATCGCCGGCGTCACCAGCAACCGTTTGCTGGCGGGCGGGCGCAACAACGGCATGTTGTACGGCCCCCGTTCGGCGAACTACAAAGAGAACTGATCGCCCCGCCCTGCTGGGCGCAAAGCCAGCCCGGCTTAAGAACTTCTCTTTGAACCTGGCACGCCAGGCAGTCAACAGCGTGGCGCGACAGTGAGGGACATGGCGGCCAATGAGGTTTTATCTCATTGGCCGCCATGTCCCTCTTTTGCATTCCGCATGGCTCCCGCTGCGTCTGGATCTCTGCAGGACTCAAGGCATTCCCAGCCCATCTGCGGCAACACATCCAATACAGCGCAAGGCGCATATTTCACGCGATTGACGATCGGCGCCTCGCGCCATAAACGGTCGGACGAGCGTTTGAATACCCGCAAGATACAAAAAACTAATAATCAATATATGAAAAGTAAATATCTCGAGCCGCCATTCAAAATAAGACGAAATACGCGCTGAATTTCCTTTCCCAGAAATTTATGTCGAAGTAAAATATTTCGAATACGAGTCATCAAAAAAACAACACATCAATTTTTATTCTATTTTTACCAAAATTACTATTTAGAAAGTTGTCGTACGGAATATAATGGTCCCACGCTTCGAGTTGCAGCAGAAATGACAACTCGATGCATTTACCCATATTCCAGGAATTAAACATGAAAAAGCAATTTATCGTCGCGCTGATCGGTGCCGCCTTCGCCTTCCCTATCGCAGCCCAAGCTGAGAATTTCTACGTCGGCGCCAACGTCAGCCGCGTAGAACAAAAAATCGAGATCAATGCGATTTCGGCCAAAGAAACGGCGACCGGCTACAAACTGTACACCGGCTACAACTTCAACAAAACCTTCGGCGCAGAAGCCGGTTATGTTGATTTCGGCACCGCCAAATTCAGCAACACAGTGGTTACGGGCGAATCGAAAAGCAAGGCGTTCTACGTCGCCGCGACCTTCACCCTGCCAATCGACGAACAATTCGCCGTATTCGGCAAAGCCGGCGTCTCGGCAAATCGTGTCGACTTTGATGAGACATACGGCAAGAAAACCTATAACACGAGCGCAAACCGCAGCTCGCTGGTCTTCGGTCTGGGCGCCGCATACAATGTAACGAAAGAATTCGCTATCGTTGCCGAATATGAGAACTTCGGCAAAATCGCTAAAGGCACCGATACTGGCGACATCAAAGCGAACACGATCTCGCTGGGTCTGCGTTACAAGTTCTAATTCGAAATCCATTTCCGGATTATAGAAAGCGGCTTCCGCCGAAATGCCGTTCAGTTTAGTCTGAATGGCATTTTTTGCTTTCGGGGTTGTAAACTGCAGAACCAAGTACCCAGGCGGAATAAATTGTGCGATGGATGAGGTTCTGGTACGAGGCGATGCGAGCCCGGCAAGGGACGGCAAGGCCGCAGCGCGCCGGCCAGAGCCACAGACATCCGCAATTTATTCCGCCTGAGCATTGAGCTGTCGCCATCCAAAACGAACCATGTAATTCAATTGCCTGGACCTTGTCCAGGTCTTATGTCCGCTCCGATCCAGAAAGCGGAAAGCATACGGGGAACTGCGGGCATTGCGCACATCCCGGCGGTTGAAGGGCCTCTTTGCCAAGCAAGCTGGCCAGTTCGGCAAAGAGAAAACGTTTCCATTTGATCTCGCCAGTATTGCGGCGATAAAGCGGCTCGAAATAACGCTGCAGCAAGGCGGACACCGCCGCTCGCTCGCCCAGTCCCATATCTTGCCAGAGATGCCGGCTGCCCATGGCGGCCGCCGCAATACAGTGGGCCAGCCAGTCAGCATGCTGCATGCTCTCATGCGGGGAGCGGTTGGCGAACAGCATGGCGACAAGTTCTCCATGCTCGGCAGGTACGGACTGCAGGATGGCCTTGTACTGTTTGCCGGGCATCAGCTTGAGCGGCCCTAGTTCCGGAAAACAATATTTAACCACCTCAAGCAATGTCCTTTGCGGCAAGCCCAGGGTCCAGGCAAACAGGGGCAAATCGCCATCCTGAGCACTCCTGATCACACCGCCGATAGCCCTGGCGTGTTGGCGCCGAGTCCGATCAACAGCAGCGGCAGCGCCACGCGCAGGCCCGGTGCGCCGATGTCGACCTGGCCGAGCAGGAACAGGCCGAGCGCCGCGATCAACAGGCCCGCGCCCGATATCACGCCCGCCGGCAGCCGGCGCGTCAGCGTCGCCGCCAGCGACGGCATCACCAGCATCGGGGCCGACAGGGCCAACATCAGCCAGCCGGCGTCGATTTCGCTGTGCCCTTCGACGCCGATGAAGCGCAGCGGCAGCAAAACCAACAGCACAACATAGCAATAGCTCGTTGCGATGGGCAGCAACTGGACGCCCACGAAACGGGGGTAGCGGAACAGGGACAAATCGAGCATCGGCCGGGCGCTGCGGGTTTCCACCGCGACGAAGGCGGCGAGCAGGACGGCCGCGCCCGCCAGCAAGGCGATGACCAGGGGGCTGCTCCAGGACTTGCCCGGCGCCAGGATCACGCCCACCGTAAAGAGACCGAGCGCGGCGCTGAAGGTGAGCATGCCTGGCCAGTCCAGGCCGCTCGCCTGCGGGTCGCGCGACTCGCGCATGCGCGGCGCGCCGAACGCCAGCGCCAGCAGCGCGAGCAGCCCGGTCGAGGCGAAGACGGCGCGCCAGCCGAGACTCTCGATCAGGACGCCGGCCCACAGCGGCCCGAACGCAAGGCCGAGGCCGAAGGTCGTGCCCAGCGCGCTGAAGGCGCGCGTGCGCGCCCGCCCCTCGAACGCCTGGGCCAGCGAGGCCGTCGCGCCGGCCAGGGTGGCGGCGGCGGCCAGCCCTTGGGCGGCGCGCAGCAGGTCCAGCGCGAGGACGGAGGGGGCGGCGCTCAGCACCAGCGAAATCGCGCCGAACGATGCGACGCCGCCGATAAAGAGGCGCTTGCGTCCGAACTGGTCGGCCAGCGCGCCCGCCGCCATCTGGAAGCCGCCGAAAGTGAGCATGAAGGCGTTGCTGATCCAGTTCAGCGCGACCGGACTGCCGCCCAGTTCGCGCCCGATGGCGGGCGTGGCGACGGCGGCGCCGGAAAAACTGAGGGGCAGGATCAAGGCCGCGAGGCATACGGCGGCGAGGATCAGCATCCGGTCTTTCTCTGTGTAGGTGTCGATGTTGCTGCGCATTGTCATCCTTGGTCGAAGCGGGAGGGGGCGACGCCGCCTGATCCGATGAGCAGGCCGGCGCGCGATCCGGAGAAGCTTAATGCGGAACGCATTTTCGATAAACCGGCCGAAACTCCTTTGTTAGCGGAGTTAAACTCTCTAATATGCCGATATGGACAGTTTGAGCGGCATCACCACCTTCGTGCGGGCAGCACAGACGTTGAGCTTCGTGGCGGCCGGGCGCGCGCTCGGCGTGTCGGCCTCGGCGGTCGGCAAGAGCATCGCCAAGCTCGAGGCGACGGTCGGCGTGCGCCTGTTCCACCGCAGCACGCGCCGGGTCAGCCTCACGGCCGAGGGCAGCCTGTTCTACGAACGCTGTTGCCGCATCCTCGATGACCTGCGGGACGCCGAAGCCATGCTCTCGCGTGCCGCCCTGGCGCCGCGCGGCACGCTGCGCGTGAGTCTGCCGACGATAGGCTACCGTTTCCTGCTACCGCTCCTGCCCGAATTCGCGACCCTGTATCCCGAGATCGAACTCGAACTCGATTTCAACGACCGCCTCGTCGATGTCGTCGAGGAAGGCTTCGATGTCGTCATCCGCAGCGGAACCCTGACCGATTCCCGCCTGCGGGCGCGCCAGCTCGGCCCCTTCCGCTTCCTGCTGTGCGCCGCGCCGGCCTATCTGAACACACACGGCGTCCCCGCCCGCGCGGCCGATCTGGAAAACCACCGCTGCCTGCGCTACCGCGCGCCGAGTACGGGAAAATTGCAGGAATGGGAATTCAAGGAAGAGATCGGCGCGCTCGATGCGCGCCTTCCGACCGGCTTGATCTGCAACAATATGGAGGCGCTCCAGGCGGCGGCCATCGGCGGCCTGGGCATCGCCTGCATGCCGGACTTCCTGGCGCGCGAGGCCATCGACAGCGGCGCGCTGGCCAGCGTGCTGGATGACTGCCTCGGCCGGCACGGACAATTTTCGATGTTGTGGCCGTCCAGCCGGGAGCTCTCGCCCAAGCTGAGGGTCTTCGTCGATTTTCTCGGCGCGCGCCTGTTCGCCGCCGAAGCCGCCCCGGGCGCGGGCCGGGCACAGCGCCCGGACAAGCGCGGCGGCGCCGCCGGGCCGGCGCGTGCGCATACAGACGATTCCAAAAAGCAACAATCCGCGTAACGCGCCTGCGCTACAATACGCCCTCCCTGAATCGCAAGAAATGGCGTCGCCTGTGCTGAAGCGCCCTATCCAACAACTAGTTTTCGCCCTGCTGTGCGCGGCGGCGGGCGCCCCTGCGGCGCAGCCCGAGGCCGTCCATCCAATCCGCTTCCTGCTCAGCTTCGACGACGGCCCGAGCGCCGCCGGCGAGGACAATCCGACCGAAAAGATCCTCGACGCGCTGGCGCGCAACGCGGCCCAGCCCGGCATCAAGGCGATCTTTTTCGCCCAGACGCGCGCCGCCAACGGCGGCGGCAGCACCACCGGCCGGCGCATCCTGCAACGCGAGCAGGACGAGGGCCATCTGCTGGGCTTCCACACGGCCACCCCCCACCATTCCAACCACCGCTACCTGAGCGCGCCGGAACTCGAACTGTCGCTGCAACGCGGCGCGGCCGATCTGCAGGGCATCAGCGGCGTCGCGCCCAGCCTGGTCCGCCCGCCCTTCTGGAACTACGACGCGGAAACGCTGGCGGCCTACCAGCGCCACGGCATGCGCGTCCTGCTGACGGACTTGAGCGCCAACGACGGAAAAATCTGGGGGGTCAATTTCAGCTGGCACAAGCGTTCCAACATGCTGGAGGGACTGGCCAGGCTGCGGCCGCGCTGGCGCGCCGGCGCCATGCCGCTGGTCGACGGCGAGGTGCCGGTGGTGGTCACCTTCCACGACGTCAACACCTACACGGCGCGGCATATCGAGGAATACCTGCTGATCCTGCTCGACGTCGCGCGCGAGCTCGACATGCCGGTGGCCGAGCACCCCTTCTACGACGAGCGCGCCGCCCTGGAGCGGGCGGCGCTGGCCAGCGCGGTGCGCGACGGCGAAGTCCGGCCGCCCCTGCCCGGCCTGTGGAACTGGCTCTGGCAATAGCGGCGCGGAAATGACTTGTGGCGGTGCGCGTTTCAAACCGACCGTGCCCGCATTCCATGCCCGCCGCCTCACGCTGGGGAGCCGTTCAAAAAAAACATAACATTTGTTTATTCACGGCTCCTTGGCATGCGTTGAAATCGGCGTCGAATGCGGGTACGGCCACTTTCAAACGCGCGCCGCGCTCACGATTCAGCCGCTACGCAATGGCGCTGATTCCCTGCTCGTCGATGACTTTCAACAAGCGCTGCGCCATCGGGCTCGGTACATTGTCCGCCGACTCCCACTTGACCACGGTCGACTTCGTGATCCCCATGTAGCGCGCCAGAACTTCCTGGCTGAGGCGCTCCTTGTTGCGTATCCGCAGCACGTCGCTCGCCGTAAAGGACGGCGGGGTGAAGCAGCTCTCGTCAAAGTCGCGCATCGTTTTTTTGTCGATGACGCCGACGGAACGGAGCGCGGCCGCGGCGCTGTGGATCGCCTCGAAGGCGTCGCTGCGGGCGAGCCGCACTTCCGCTTTGCGGCTGGAGGCGAGCTTCGTGGCATTCCCCATCTTGTCGGCTTTCACAGCGGCCGTCGCCATAACTTCCGTCGCCGCTGGCTTCTTGGGGGTCTTGACCGGCTTTGCGGTCGCTGGTTTAGCATTTCTCATGGCATATCTCCACAAAATCGTTTGATTTCAACAATGCCGCGATGGCTGACGGCGTCAGTAAGGCATAGCTGCTCGCCAGCTTCTTGAAATCGGCCACTTCGACCTTGTCGATGTTTTCACGGTCTTTTTTCATGAACAGGAACACGAAAATCCAGTTCTTTTCGCCTTTCGCCGCAATGATGGATCGATCCATGTTGTCATTGAGCCTCTTCTTCCAGACGCCACCGCCCAGGAGGTCGGCTTTGCCTTCCATGACCTCCTTCATGGCCTTGCACAACTCAGGGTCGGTGATTCCCCGTTTGCCGGCCGCCTTGGCAAACCAAGCCGTCTTGAAAACCCGGCTCTCCGGGGCTTGATGGACTGCCACCGGGGCGGTTTCGGGGGACGCGGGTTTTTTCCTGGGCATCGTTAACCATAGCATCCAGTATTACACATTACAATGCGATGAGCACAAACCTGATGTCGCGCCCGGCGTCAGGCGTCCCCGTCCAGGCGGCGCATCAGCAGGGCCGGTGGAGCCGCCAGCGGCCGCGCGCTGCACAGAGCGATGGAGAGTTCCGCGTGGGGCAGGCTCAGGCAGGCGGGCGCCGCGCAGGCGCCCAGTTTGTAGCGCGCCTCCTGGGCGCTCCATTCGCGGTAGAAGGCGGCCGCTCGGGCTTGCGCAGGCAGTTGCGCCAGCGCCGCCGCGACGGCCGGTTCGAACGCTTGTTCGGCCAGCGCGGCCAGGTCGCGCGTCGCGTCGAGCACTTCGATGTCCAGCCCCAGCGCCGTCTCGGCGCTGACGGCGCAGGCGACCCAGGGGCCGCTGTGCGACAGGCTGAAGCCGGGCGCGGCGCCGGGAAAGTCCAGCGCCGGCGCCTGGCCGGGCCGCTCGCGCAGGCGCACGCCGGCGGCCGGCACGCCCAGTAACTCGCCCAGCGCCAGGCGCAGCAGGGCGCGGCCGATGAGGAACTGGCGTTGCCGCAAGGGCCGCAGGAAGCGCGCGTAACGCAGCGCCTCCTCGCGCCCCAACCAGGCCGCGTAGGGCGCCAGTTGGGCGTCGGCGACGCTGCGCCCGTCCAGCAGCCAGACGGCGGCGTGCGCGGCCATCACCGATTAAGGGGCGATCTTGACGAAATCGCCCTTCAGCGCGACGCCCGACATGATGGCGCCGTCATGGCATTCGAATTCCGTCTCGCTGGAGTTCTCCACGTTCTGGTAATTGCTGACGATGTTGACGACCGCGTTCGCGCCCAGTTCGGCGGCGCGCTTCTGCAGCGACAGCATGGCCGACAGGAAGACCCAGTTGCACGAGGTTTCCGCCGTCTTGCCGAAGGAATTCGTCTTCTGGCTGGTCTGGTCCTGGGTGATCTTGTTCAGGATGCGCGGGGTCTTCTGCGTGCCGAAATAGAACTGCACCGTGTCGCCCAGGCGGGCCTTGGCGTTGTTCGCCTCCATCGCCGCGGCGATCGGCATCATCAACTTGGTGTCGCGCGCCTGCGCCGGCGCGCCGGCGGCCAGGAGCGCGCCCAAGACCACAACTGCCGGGATCATTTTTTTCATTTTTTCTTCCTCTGTAAATTACTGCCCGCCGCACCGTCGCGCGGGATTGCTTAACGGTGGCGTTTGAAAATCAAGGACGTGTTGATGCCGCCGAAGGCGAAATTGTTCGACATCACATACTCGCACTCGATCGCCCTGCCCTCGCCGACGATGTAGTCGAGCGCCGCGCACTGCGCGTCGACCTGCTCGAGGTTGATGGTGGGCGCGAACCAGCCCTCGCGCATCATCTCGATGCTGATCCACGCCTCCAGCGCGCCGCAGGCGCCCAGGGTGTGGCCCATATAGCTTTTCAGGGAACTGATCGGCGTGTGCGCGCCGAACACCTTCAGGGTGGCCTGCGATTCGGCGATGTCGCCCTGCTGCGTGCCGGTGCCGTGGGCGTTGACGTAGCCGATGTCGGACGGCTGCAGGCCGGCGTCCCGCAGCGCCAGTTGCATGGCGATCTGCATCGTCGCGGCGTTCGGCTGCGTGACGTGGCTGCCGTCGCTGTTGGTGCCGAAGCCCACCAGTTCGGCGTGGATGACGGCGCCGCGCGCCCGCGCGTGCTCGAAATCCTCCAGGATCAGGCAACCGGCGCCCTCGCCGATGACCAGGCCGTCGCGCCCGGCGTCGAAGGGGCGCGGCGTGGTGTGGCCGGCGTCGTTGCGCGTGCTGGTGGCGAACAGGGTGTCGAAGACGGCCGCCTCGGTGGCGCACAATTCCTCGGCGCCGCCGGCGATCATGGCCAGCTGCTTGCCGGCGCGGATCGCCTCGTAGGCGTAGCCTATGCCCTGGCTGCCCGAGGTGCAGGCGCTCGACGTGGTGACCACGCGCCCGGTGACGCCGAAGAAGACGCCGATGTTGACCGGCGCCGTGTGCGCCATCATCTTGATGTAGGTGGTGGCGTTGATGCCCTTGGTGGTGCGCTCCTCCATCATGCGGCCGAAGTCGCCGATGGCGCTGGGCGTGCCGGCCGAGGAGCCGAAGGCGATGCCCATCTGGCCGCCCTTGAGCAGCGGGCCCTCCAGCAGACCGGCGTCGAGCAGCCCCATCTCGCTGGCGCGCGTCGCCATCAGGGCCACCCGGCCCATGCTGCGCACGGCCTTGCGGTGGTAGCGCTCGCCCAGCGTGAAGGGCGCGGCGGGCGCGCCCAGCTGCGTGTTCAGGCCCTCGTAGTCGGCCCATTCGTCCATGCGCACGACGGCGTTGCGGTACTCGCCCAGGCGGGCGCGGATGCTGGCCCAGTCGTTGCCGATCGGGCTGATGCCGGCCATGCCGGTGACGGCGACGCGCCGGCTCATGCCATGCCGCCGTTGACGGAGATGACCTGGCGCGTGATGTAGCCGGCCTCCTCGCCGATCAGGAAGCTGACCGCCGCCGCCACCTCCTCGGGCTTGCCGACGCGG
>JANXSQ010000338.1 GCA_025356595.1 Janthinobacterium sp.
GCGGGTCGAGGTGCGCGACATGGACGGCCATCCGCTGCACACGGTCACCACGCTGCCGCTGGAGGAGGGCCTGCCGCCGGGGAACGACGCCGTGTCCGAAGGCGTGCGCCACGTGTCCTGGCGCGCCGACGCGCCGGCCACGCTGGTGTGGACCGAGGCGCAGGACGGCGGCGATCCGGCGCGGCCGGTGGTCGACGGCATCCGCGACCTGGTGTACCTGCACGCGGCGCCGTTCCGCGAACCCCCGCTGGTGCTGGCGCGCTTGGGGAGGCGCGCCGGCCGTTGATCTAGTGACCGTCCGTGTAGAAGCAGCGGCCGCAGGCCTGGCGATAACTCTCGTTGCCGCCGATGCTGATCTGCTCGCCTTCCTTCATGCGCTTGCCGTCCTGGTCGACGCGGATGTTCATGGTCGCCTTCTTGCCGCAGGTGCAGATGTTCTTGAGCTCCTCGATGTCGTCGGCCAGCGCCAGCAGATAGGCCGAACCGGGAAAGGGCTCGCCCATGAAGTCGGTGCGCAGGCCGTAGCAGATCACCGGTACGCCCTTGACCTGGGCCAATTGGTGCAACTGCTGCACTTGCTGGGTGCTGAGGAACTGCGCCTCGTCGACCAGCACGCAGGCGACCAGGGGGATCTCGGCGAGGAAGTCGGTGGCCGCGTCGAACACCTCCACCTGGCGCTGCGGGCCCAGCCGCGAGGTGACGCGGCCCACGCCGTAGCGGCTGTCGATGGCCGCCGTGTACAGGCGCACGGCCTGGCCCTGCTCCTCGTAGTTGTGGGCGACCTGCAGCAGGGCCGTCGATTTGCCGGCGTTCATCGCCGAGTACCTGAAGTAAAGTTTTGCCACCGCCGACCTTTTGCCTGTCATCCCCGAGAGGGCGATTATAAATCCTGCCGCGCCGGCCCGGCGCAAAGAAGCGCTCGCGCAGCGATTTGCGCGCCGCCCCGCCGAACCAAGCGCCGACGCCGGGGTCGTATCCCATAGGAGCGCTCCGCCGCGCCGCCCAGCGAAATCCGCATATGCAAGCGCGGAAACATTCCTTCCGGCGCCGCGCAGCGGGGCCTAAGATCGCTTCTTTTCCCCGCACCGCGGCCGGACACGATCGGGCCGCGGCGCCGCGTTTTTTGGAGCATCCATGCACACCACACCCACCCCCACCCCCGCGCTATTCGGCCTCATCGGCAACACGCCGCTGGTCGAAGTCACAAGGCTGGACACCGGCCTTTGCCAATTATTCCTGAAACTGGAGTCGCAGAACCCCGGCGGCTCCATCAAGGACCGCGTCGGCCTGGCCATCATCGAGGCCGCCGAGGCCGACGGCCGCCTGCGGCCGGGCGGCGTCATCGTCGAGGCGACGGCCGGCAACACCGGCCTGGGCCTGGCCCTGGTCGGCCGCATCAAGGGCTACCGCGTGGTCCTCGTCGTGCCCGACAAGATGTCGAGCGAAAAAGTGCTGCACCTGAAGGCGCTCGGCGCCGAGGTGCACATGACCCGCTCCGACGTCGGCAAGGGCCATCCCGAGTACTACCAGGACTACGCGGCGCGCCTGGCGGCCGAACTGCCGGGCGCCTTCCTGGCCGACCAGTTCAACAACCCGGCCAATCCGCGCGCCCATGAAACGACCACCGGCCCGGAAATCTGGCGCCAGAGCGGCCACGCCATCGACGCCATCGTGGTCGGCGT
Organism: Janthinobacterium sp.; assembly: GCA_025356595.1. Classification (GTDB taxonomy): domain Bacteria; phylum Pseudomonadota; class Gammaproteobacteria; order Burkholderiales; family Burkholderiaceae_D; genus Janthinobacterium. The sequence continues at coordinate 1,683 of JANXSQ010000338.1, forward strand.
CGGCTCCTCCGGCACGCTGACGGGGCTGACGAACTACTTCCGCGCCGTCCAACCGCAACTGGAATTCGTGCTGGCCGACCCGCAGGGCTCCATCCTCGCCGAATACGTCGAGACCGGCCGCGTCGCCGACACCAGCGGCTCCTGGGCCGTCGAGGGCATAGGCGAGGACTTCATCCCCTCCATCGCCGACCTGAGCGGGGTGCGCAAGGCCTACACCATCAGCGACCAGGAAAGCTTCGACAGCGCCCGCGCGCTGCTGCGCGCCGAGGGCATCCTGGGCGGCTCGTCGACCGGCACCCTGCTGGCGGCGGCGCTCAAATACTGCCGCGCGCAGAGCACCCCGAAACGCGTCGTCACCTTCGTCTGCGACACCGGCACGCGCTATCTGTCGAAGGTCTACAACGACGGCTGGATGCACGACCAGGGCCTGCTCGAACGGCCCCGGCTGGGCGACCTGCGCGACCTGATCGGCCGGCGCCACGACGCCGGCGAGGTCGTCAGCGTGGCCCCGTCCGACACCCTGCTGACGGCCTTCAACCGCATGCGCAGCGCCGACCTGGCGCAACTGCCGGTGCTCGACGGCGCCCGCCTGGCCGGCATCATCGACGAATCGGACCTGCTGCTGCACGTCGCCCGGCAGCCGCAGCGCTACGCCGACACGGTGGCCGCCAGCATGACCACGCAACTCGAAACGCTGCACCCGGACGCCGGCCTGCAGGCGCTGCGCGCCACGCTGGAGCGGGGCCTGACGGCCGTCGTCGCCGACGCCGGCGTGTTCTACGGCCTGATCACCCGCTTCGACCTTCTCAACCACTTACGCAGGACACTCCCTTGAACGACACCAGCACACCGCGCCAGACGCAACTGGCGACCCGCGTCATCCACGCCGGCCAATCGCCCGACCCGAGCACCGGCGCCATCATGCCGCCGATCTACGCCACCTCCACCTATGTGCAGGACAGCCCCGGCGTGCACAAGGGCCTCGACTACGGCCGCTCGCACAACCCGACCCGCTGGGCGCTGGAGCGCTGCGTCGCCGACCTGGAGGGCGGCGCGCAGGGCTTCGCCTTCGCCTCCGGCCTGGCGGCCATCTCGACGGTGCTGGAACTGGCCGACGCCGGCGCCCACATCATCGCCGGCGACGACATGTACGGCGGCACCTACCGTCTCTTCGAGCGGGTGCGGCGGCGCAGCGCCGGCCTCGATTTCAGCTACGTCGACCTGACCCGGCCGGAAAACCTGCTGGCGGCGATCCGCCCCGAGACGCGCATGGTGTGGGTGGAGACGCCGACCAACCCGATGCTCAAGCTGGCCGACCTGGCGGCCATCGCCGCCATCTGCCGCGAGCGCGGCATCATCGCCGTGGCCGACAACACCTTCGCCAGCCCGATCGTGCAGCGGCCGCTGGAATCGGGCTTCGACATCGTCGTCCACTCGACCACCAAATACCTGAACGGCCACTCCGACATCATCGGCGGCATCGCCATCGTCGGCGCCGAGCCGCGCCAGGCGGAATGGCGCGAGCAACTGGCCTTCCTGCAGAACTCGGTGGGCGCCATCGCCGGCCCCTTCGACAGCTTCCTCGCCCTGCGCGGCGTGAAGACGCTGGCCATCCGCATGGAGCGCCACTGCGGCAGCGCGCTGGAGCTGGCGCGCTGGCTGGAGACGCAACCGCGGGTCAGGCGCGTCCACTATCCGGGCATGGCCTCGCACCCGCAGCACGCGCTGGCGCGGCGCCAGATGGACGGCTTCGGCGGCATCATCTCGGTCGAACTCGACACCGACCTGGCCGGCGCGCGCCGCTTCCTGGAGCGCTGCGAGGTGTTCGCGCTGGCCGAAAGCCTGGGCGGCGTGGAAAGCCTGATCGAGCACCCGGCCCTGATGACGCACGCCAGCATCCCGGCGCCGCAGCGCGCCGCGCTGGGCATCGGCGACGCGCTGGTGCGCCTGTCGGTCGGCATCGAAGACCTGGAGGACCTGCGCCACGACCTGCGCGCCGCGCTGGCGGCGATCTAAGGCCGGCCGAAAAGGCGCGGCGGCGCGGCCGGAGCGGGCGGATGCGCGGCCGGAATCGCGTCCGCGGCCTCGAAAACCGCGCGGCGCCCTGTAAAAACGCCAATCTGGCGCAAAAAACCATCTTCCGGCGCCGCGCCTCTCCCTGGTTGACAGGCCCGGCAAATCGGTGGACAGTAGGTGGCGTAACGCCTGATTCATTGCTCGCCGGGGCCCGCTGATGAAAACGTACACCCTCCTGTTGGCCGCCCTGCTGCTGGCCGCGCCCGCCGCCGCCGCGCCGCTGGTGCTCAACTCCGCCTTCTCCGCGCCCATCACCGCGCCCGCCCGCGACGGCGTGCTCGACCTGTTGTACGCCGAACTGTTCAAGCGCGTCGGCCTCGACTTCCAGATCCAGGCCACCTCGGCCGAGCGCGGCCTGCTCAACGCCGACAGCGGCGTCGACGACGGCGACGTCGCGCGCGTCGTCGGCATGGAACGGAACTACCCCAACCTGGTGCGCGTGGCCGAGCCGGTGATGTACTACCAGATGGTCGCCTTCAGCCGCCAGCCGCGCTTCGCCGTGGCCGGCGCGGCCAGCCTGCGCGCCTACGACGTCGGTATCCTGACCGGCTGGAAAATCCTCGAACGCACCATCGTCGGCAGCCGCTCGCTGCTCAAGCTGGAAACCGGGCGCCAGCTCTTCGACATGCTCGACAAGGCGCGCATCGACGTCGCCGTCATCGAAAAATACGAGGGCCTGCACTTCATCCGCAGCATGGGCCTGGAGGGCATCGCCGCCATGGAGCCGGCCCTGGTCGAAGGCGACTGGTTCCTCTACCTGAACAAGAAGCACGCCGCCCTGGCGCCGCGCCTGGCCGAAGAACTGCGCCGCATGAAGCGCGACGGCACGCAAGAGCGCATCCTCGCCGCCGTCATGCACCGCTACCAGCGCTAGGAGACCGCATGCGCCTGCCCTTCCTCCATCACCTGTGCGCCTTCCACCGCGACAGCATGGGGCGCCGTTTCGCCATCCTGATCCTGCTCTTCAGCTCCCTGGTGACCCTGCTGGCGACGGCCCTGCAACTGGCCATCGAGTACCGCCAGGACGTCGGCGCCATCGAGGCGCGCCTGGCCCAGGTGCAGGCCAGCTACGCCGACAGCCTGGCCTCCAGCCTGTGGGTCACCAGCGGCACCGACCTGCAACTGCAACTGCAGGGCGTGCTGCGCCTGCCCGACCTGCAATATATCGAGGTGCGCGCCGAGCGCGGCCAAATGGTGGCGCGGGCCGGCCAGGCGAAGGCCGGCGGCGACGTCGTCGAGCGCGCCTTCGCGCTGCGCTTCCCGCACCGCGGCCGCCTGCTCGACATCGGCAAGGTGCGCGTCGTGGCCAGCCTGGACGGCGCCTACCGGCGCCTGTGGGACAAGGTGCCCGCCATCCTGGTGGCGCAGGCCGTCAAGACCTTCCTCGTCTCGCTGTTCATCCTGCTGCTGTTCCAGCACCTGATCGGCCGCCACCTGAAGCGCATCGCCGCCTTTTCCGACCGCCTGTTCGACGGCCCGTCCGACGCCGCGCCGGCGCCGCTGGCGCTGCAGCGGCGCGCCGGCGGCGGCGACGAACTGGAACAGATGGTGGCGGCGCTGAACGCCATGCGGGCGCGCCTCGACGCGTCCTTCCAGGGCCTGCGCGAAAGCGAATACCGCTGGAAGTTCGCCCTCGAGGGCGCCGGCGACGGCGTCTGGGACTTCCACATCGACAGCGGCGTGGTGCTGTACTCGCGCCAGTGGAAGGCCATGCTCGGCTACGCCGAGGACGAACTGGCCAACCGCCTGGAGACCTACACCGCGCTGGCCCACCCGGAGGACTTGAAGCGCGCCTACGCGCTGCTCGAGGAAAACTTCGCCGGCCACGCCGACACCTACAGCATCGAGCAGCGCATGCTGTGCAAGGACGGCGGCTGGAAATGGGTGATGGCGCGCGGCATGGTGGTGGAAAAAGACGCGCAGGGCCGCGCCACGCGCATGATCGGCACGCACACCGACATCAGCGCGCGGCGCGGCGCCGAGGACGAGGTGCGCGCCCTGCTGGCGCAGACCGAACAGGCGCGCGCCGAGCTGCGCGCCGCCAACGCCGGCATGGAGCAGCAGGTGCGCGAGCGCACCGCCCAGCTGGAGATGGCCAACAAGGAGCTGGAAGCCTTCTCCTACTCGGTCTCGCACGACCTGCGCAGCCCGCTGCGCGGCATCGACGGCTGGAGCCTGGCGCTGCAGGAGGACTACGGCGAGCGGCTCGACGCCACCGGCCGCCAATACCTGGAGCGGGTGCGCGGCGAGTCGCAGCGCATGGGCCGCCTGATCGACGACATGCTGCAATTCTCGCGCCTGGGGCGCGCCGCCATGACCCTGCGCGAGGTCGACCTGAGCGCGCTGGCGCGCCTGATCGCCGAGCGCATCGCCGAGCGCGAGCCGCAGCGCGCCTTCGCCTTCGCCATCGCCGACGGCCTGGCCGCGCGCGGCGACTGGCGCCTGCTCGAGGTGGTGCTCACCAACCTGCTCGAGAACGCCGCCAAATTCAGCGCCGGGCGGGCGCCGGCGCACATCGCCGTCGGCCGCGCCGACGTCGTCGAACCCGTCACGCGGCAAACCGTGGCGGCCTACTACGTGCGCGACGACGGCGCAGGCTTCGACATGCTGTACGCGCAAAAGCTCTTCGGCGTGTTCCAGCGCCTGCACAAGAACAGCGAATTCCCCGGCACCGGCATCGGCCTGGCGACGGTGCAGCGCCTCGTCGGGCGGCACGGCGGCACGGTCTGGGGCGTGGCCGCCGTCGGCCGCGGCGCGACCTTCTACTTCACCCTGAAAGAGTCGCCATGAACGCCAACAGCATCCTGCTGATCGAAGACAATCCCAGCGACGTCGGCCTGACCGAGCGCGCCCTGAAGAAGGGCAACATCACCAACCCGCTGGTGGTGGCCGGCGACGGCCAGGAGGGCCTCGACTACCTGTTCTGCGAAGGCGCCCACGCCGGGCGCGCCGACCGCGCGCCGCCGGTGCTGGTGCTGCTGGACCTGAAGCTGCCCAGGCTGGACGGCCTGGACGTGCTGCGCCGCATCCGCGCCGACCCGCGCAGCCACCGCGTGCCGGTGGTGATCCTGACCTCCTCGCGCGAGGAGCAGGACGTCGCCGCCGGCTACGACCTGGGCGTGAACAGCTACATCCGCAAGCCGGTCGACTTCCACCAGTTCGCCGACGTGATCCGCCAGATCGGCCTGTACTGGCTGGTCATCAACGAGAGTCCGCACGGAGCATGAGACGATGACGACGCCCCTGGCCGCGCTGCTGGTCGAAGACAGCGCCGGCGACGCCGAGCTGATCCTGCGCAGCCTGCGCAAGGCCGGCTTCGCCGTCGACGCCGAGCGCGTCGAGAGCGCCGCGCAACTGGCCGCGGCGCTGGCGCGGCGCGACTGGGACATCGTGCTGTCCGACTTCAGCCTGCCCGGCTTCAACGCCGGCGCGGCCCTGGCCCTGCTGCGCGCCCGGGGCCTGGACCTGCCCTTCATCGTCGTCTCGGCCAACCTGGGCGAGGAAACGGCGGTGGCGCTGATGAAGGCCGGCGCGCACGACTACGTGATGAAGGCCGACCTGGCGCGCCTGGCGCCGGCGGTGACGCGCGAGATCAAGGAGGCGACCCAGCGGCGCGCCCACCGCGCCGCCGCCGAGGCCCTGCGCGCCAGCGAGGAGCGCTGGAACTTCGCGCTCGAGGGCGCCGGCTACGGCGTCTGGGACTGGGACATCGGCAGCGGCCGGGTGCTGTATTCGGCCTGCTGGACGGCCATGCACGGCTACGGCGCCGACGAGGTCGAGCCCAGCATGGCCGGGCGCGAGCGGTTGATCCACCCGGACGACCTGGAGGGCGTGCGCGCGGCCCTGGCCCGGCACTTGGGCGGCGCCGTGCAGCGCTACCGCAACGAGCACCGCGCGCGCTGCAAGGACGGCAGCTGGAAATGGGTGCTCGACAACGGCATGATCGTCAGCCGCGACGCCGCCGGGCAGCCGCAGCGCATGATCTGCACCCACGTCGACCTGTCCGAGCGCAAGCGCGCCGAGGACGCGCTGCGCGAGCTCAACGAACAACTGGAAAGCCGCGTCGACGAACGCACCCGCGAACTGCGCCAGGCCATGGAGCAGATCATCGAATCGGAGAAACTGGCCTCGCTGGGGGCGCTGGTGGCGGGCGTGTCGCACGAACTGAACACGCCGATCGGCAACATGGTGCTGGCCGCGTCGGCGCTGGCCGACCAGTTGCGCGAGATCGGCGGCGCCGTCGACGGCGCGCGCCTGACCCGCTCCGGGCTGGCCCAGGCGCTGGCCGAATGCCGCGACGCCAGCGCCATCATCGTGCGCAACGGCAACCGCGCCAGCGACCTGATCGACAGCTTCAAGCGCGTCTCGGTGGACCAGACCAGCCAGCGGCGGCGCCGCTTCGACCTGCGCGCGACGGTGCAGGACTGCCTGAACGCGCTGGGCGCGGTGACGCGGCGGGCCAAGGCGACGGTCGAGCTGGACATCCCGGAAGGCATCGAGATGGACAGCTTCCCCGGCGCGCTGGAGCAGATCCTCAACAACATCATCATGAATTCGGTCACGCACGGCTTCGACGGCAAGAGCGCCGGGCGCATCGTGCTGCGCGCCCGCCTGAGCGAGGGCGTGGTGGAGCTCGACTACACGGACGACGGCCACGGCATCGCCCAGCCGCTGCAGCACAAGGTGTTCGAACCCTTCTACACCACCAAGCTGGGCCAGGGCGGCTCCGGCCTGGGCCTGTCCATCGTGCACAACCTGGTGCAGGCGATCTTCAAGGGCCGGCTGCGCCTGGAAAGCGCGCCGGGCCAGGGCGTCGCCCTGCATTTCACCCTGCCCGCCGTGACGCCGCAGTCCTGAGGGGCGCGGCGGCGCGACGTGGCGGATCTCACCGCGCGCGCCTCTCCGCGCTGGATGTTTCCGCCTACGGCTCAGGTGCGGCGGCGGGCGGCGCCTATCAGGACGCGTCGACCAGCACGGCGATGCGCTCGTTGAGGGCGGCGTTGTCCGTCTTCAGGGCGGCGATGCGCTCCTTGAGCACGCCGATCTCCGCCCGCAAACGCTCCACCTCGGTCGGCTCGTCGGCGCCCTCCTTCGGCTCCTTCGGCGCGCGCACGCGCTGCTCGCGCACCTCCTTGGCGGCCTGCTGCAACAGCTTCTTGCCGCCGGCCACGGCGGCCACCTGCTCGGCCTGCGGCAGCGACGCCACCGTGGCGGCCGCGTTGATCGAAATCGTCCCCGAGCGCACCGCCTCGACCAGCTCCGGCGCGGCGGCCTTCTGGATCTTCTCGATCTGGCTGATCTGGTTGCTGCTCAGGCGCGCCACCTTGGCGATATCCTCGCGCGTGCTCAAAGGCTGGACCGGCGGCGGCGCGTCCTGCGCATCCGCGGCGGCGCCGGCCGGAGCCGCGCCGACCTTGGCGGCGACGATCTCCTTCTTGCGCAGCGCCAGCACGCCGCGCTGGAAATCGGACACGCTGCGGCGCGCCAGGTGGTTGTCTATCATCCACAGCATGACATCGTCGATGGAGCCGAAACTGGTGTTTTGCACCGTTTTAAAGGGGATATCGTGGCGCCGGCAGATGGCGTAACGGTTGTGGCCGTCGATCAGCACATCGTTCCACAGCACCAAAGCGTCGCGGCAACCCTCGGCCAGCAGACTGCGTTCGAGCGCCGCGTATTCGCTGCTGGTGAGCGGATCGATGTACGCGCGCAGCACTTCGTTGATAGTAATGTCCATAGTGTCCTTAATGTATCGGGCGGCGGACCCGGGCCGCGCGGCATGCGCCGGCCGGCGCCCGCTGACGCGCCGCCCAGCATGCTACACCATAGACGCGGCGGCGGCGCTGCCGGCGGAGAAAGAAGACCGGGCGCGAATCAAGGGGAAGTACGACGAGAGTTCGCTTCGGCATAGCCTCGGGTGAGCGAATGCGCTTCACATCAAGCTCCGGATCAAGCTCTAAAAATAATAAGAGAAAAGCATGGAACACTCGTGAAACAGGCATATGAGCAAGCGGGTCTTGACAAGTAATCGATGACGGCCGCTCAGTGCCGCCTGTTCGCGCCTCCAGTGTTGTCGGCTCGGCAGATCGCCATCGCCGACGGCGACGCGGGGGCGAACAGGCTGCGCATTGAGACAAGCAAGCGGAGACGCCGGCGTCCTCCGCCCGGTGGAGTTGATTCTAGGCGTATCAGTGGGCCCTGCCGCAAGCGACGTCCTGCGCCGGGGCCGCAATCGTTTATTGACATGTCCGTCAAAGCCAATATAATGCATGCACATGCATATACATTGAGAAACCACATGACCTCCATAACTATTTATGCCGACTATGTTTGTCCCTACTTGTTGGCGCCGATCCAATATTGACCCACCGCGCCGATCCAAATTTGACCCAGGGCGGGACGCTGCGTTTTTGAGTAGCAGCTGTGGATAAGTGTACCAAATAAAGAAGGGGAATCCGTGGAGGGCGTAGCCCGGAACGG
>JANXSQ010000015.1 GCA_025356595.1 Janthinobacterium sp.
GTCAGGCCAGCGCTTTGCTTTCGGCTTCCTCCAGATTCGCAGTCGCCCGCGACACCCTTGCCGTGCAGCTAACTCTTCCCCTTGTCGGGCGAGTAGAGGACTTTCACCTCCAAGTAAGTGCGCCCTGCCGGGCGCACGAAACAAAAGGAGGCCGCAGCCTCCCTTTTCATCCCGCACCGACAGTCTTAGACTGCGGCGGCGGCCTTGCGGCGGCGCACGGCGAAACCGACGACGGCGAAGCCGGCCAGCAGCATCGCGTAGGTTTCTGGTTCCGGCACGGCGGCGGCGACATCGACGTTGCCGCTGTAACTACCGTTGCGGGCAGCGACAAAACCGTTGACTTCGATGAAGTACTGACCGGCGGCCAGTGGCGACAAGCCCGAGGTGAAGCTCCACGCCTGGTCGCCCGGCAGGAAGTCCGTCACGTTCTGGATGCCGTGGAAGACGATGCCGTGGGCGTCGCGCAGATCGAAACCGGTCAAGGTCAGACCCGAATTAGGACCGGTTTTCAGCGACGTGATCTGGCTCAGCAGATCAGTCGTTTCGCCCAGCGAGAAGGTGTAGTGGTCGCTGAAGAAATTACCGGCAACGCCGGACTGCACGGCTGCGTCCAGCACGAAGCTGTGGCCCAATTGGGCGCTCGACGCGTCCAGCAGGCTTTGCGTGATATCGACGTCGGTGTTGCTGACGTTAACCGGCGCGGCGAACAGGCTGTTGCTTGCGAACAGCAGGGCCAGGAACAAGGATTGTGTAATTTTTTTCATGTGTTTCACCAAAATAATGGAGCGGCCGCCGGGGCGGCCACGTACTGCGAAATAGGGAGGCGAGGCTTAAGCGGCCGGTGCGGCGCTCTTGCGGCGACGCGCCACGAAACCGATCAAGGCCAGGCCGCCGAGCAGCATGCCGTAGGTTTCCGGCTCAGGCACAGGCAAGGCCATGATGTGGCCGTTCGCGCCGAAAGAACCACCGGTGGCGGCGACGACATTGCCGCTGACCTGGAAGAAGTAGGAACCGGCAGCCAGATGCTTGGTGCTGAAGACCCATTTGTCTTCCGCGCCGGTCAACTGCATGGTGCCACTGGCAACCAGGCCGTGCGCATTGTACAGACCCAGGCCGGTCATGTTCAGGCCGGTTTTCGCGCTGATGCTTTTCGAGGTGACGATCAGATCCAGATCGCTGATGCCCGTGGTCGAGAACGTGTAGTGGTTCGCGAAAGTATTGCTTTTTTGGCCGTTGCTGAAGGTGCCGCCGAAGTTGACGGAGCCATTCGATGCCAGCACGATCGCGCTAGGCGTGGCGCTGATGTCTTTGACGGCTTGCGCGCTCTGCGCGAACATGGCGGCTGTTGCGAACAACAAAGCGGCCAAAACGGTGCCGGTATTTTTTTTCATGCGTATCCCACAATTGTAAAATGTGGCCGCCTTACGCAGCCACATCAATTAAATAAATCACTCTGGAACGAATGATATCATAAAGCAAGGAAAATGCTTGTGTCTTTTGTAATGAATAATTGCCATGTGGCATTGTTTTTTGATATGCCTGTGACCGTTCGGGCGGCCGACGCTCGCCTGCCTTGTGGGCACAAAAAAAGGAAGCATGAGGCTTCCTTTTCCATTCCCGGCGCCGCCGGGACAACACATTGGACGGACAATCAACACCTTGAACCGGTGCGCTATCATCCATACGCCAGCGGCTCTAGACTGCGGCGGCCTTGCGGCGGCGGGCAACAAATCCCAGCAATCCCAAGCCGGCCAGCAGCATGGCATAAGCATCGGCCTCGGGCACGGAGGCGACGGCGACGTTGCCGCTGTAGCTGCCGCCGTTCACGGAATTAACATATCCGTTGACTTCAATGGAGTAATAACCCACTTCCAGAGGGTGCTCCGCGACAAGGCGCCAAGCCTGATCGCTGGCAGGGTGAGCGCCGGAGATCTCATGGATGCCGTGAAAAACGATGCCGTTCTGGCTGCGCAACTCGAATCCTGTCACGGTCAGGCCGGCGCCGGCGCCGGACGTCAGCGAGGTAAGCAAGCTCGATACATCAAACACCTCGTCGGTAGTGAAGTAGTAATGGTCGTTGAAGAAATTACCATTTGCGCCGGCTTTGGCGCCCCCCTTCAAGTTCACCGTACGGCCCAGCTGTGCGCTGGAAAAGTCTTTCAAGTCTTGCGTGATGAACACTGCGTCCTGGCTCAGATCGACTAGGGTCGCCTGGGCAAGGCCCGCGCTCGCCAACAACAGCGCCATCAACAGGGAATTGATTATTTTCTTCATTGGATTCACCGAGAATTAAAGTGGCGGCCAACGCCGCCACCGTGTTGTGGAATGAGGACCCGCCCTCAGACTGCCTTGACAACGCCCGTGCGGCGGCGTGCCATGAAACCCAACAGTGCCAGTCCGCCTAACAACATGGCGTAGCTTTCCGGTTCCGGCACCGCAGCGATGCGGCCATTGGCGGCGAAGGTCGCGCCACCGCTGGAGACCATGTCGCCACTTACTTTGAAATAGTACGAACCGACCAACAAATTGCTAGCAGAGAAAGTCCAAATGTCGTCAATCCCAGTCTGCACTTGCAAGCCTTTCGCCACCAGGCCATGGTCGTTGTACAGCCCCAGACCGGTCAGGTTCAGGCCGTTGGCGGCGCTTGTGCTGGTCGAAGTGACGATCAGGCTGACGTTGCTCACGGCGGCATTGATAAAACTGAACTGGTCGAAAAACACCGCATTCTTGTTGTTTTTCTTGAACTTGTCGCCGAACGCGACCGAGCCGTTGCCCGTCAACACGATGGCGCTGGGCGCGGAGCTGATGTCGACCACCGCATAGGCGGCCGTGGAAAACAAGGTGCAACTGGCGAGCAGCGCAGCTGTCAAAATTGTATTTTTCTTCATATTTTTCACCCAATGTGGCATGCAAGCCCTTGTGGGGCCATGCGTTGAACAAATCAAGCCGTGTCAAATAATACCATAAAGAAAAGTAAATAATTATCCCTTTCACAATAAACAATTACAAAAAGGAATCATCTTTATGTACATCGGCTCACCTTACCACATGCGCCGCAAAGGGACGCCACGACGGATACCCCCACAATTACGCCCAAAAGGCATCGGCAACACTTGCAAACCCGGTTCCCCAACCCTTGAGACGGCAGGCGGCGCAGCGACCGGTGCGCAGACAGCGCCCAATCAACTTACTGCCAATCGGCGAAAGGCAATGCCCTCTCGAGACTACGGTTTCTTCCCTGGCCCACACTCCGCCGCGCCCGGGATGCCGGCACAAACTGAGCGATCACGGGAGCGGACGCGACACAGGCCTTTAAATTGCCATTAAACAAATATAAAAAAATAATGTAATATTGTAATGATTTAATAATCACAATATTGCAGTTGTGATTTTCCGTCGCTCAACCGGATGCCCGTAATCCATACCCACTAACTAAGGGAAAAATGTCAATCTCCACATTCACCAAGGCTTCAATCGCAAGCAGCATTATTCTCTTGCTGAGCGGCCAAGCCAGCGCCGCCGGCTACAAATTCACCGACCTCAACGGGACCTTACTGTATAGCACGGCTAAAGGCATCAATCTCTCCGGCCAAGTGGTCGGTACAATGGGTGGTACAAGCGGCAAGTCTGCGGTGCGCTGGGACAAGGGTGTGGCAACCGAGTTGCGCTACGCCGGCGAGGACAGTTATGGCGCCGGCATCAACGACGCAGGTCAAGTGGCGGCCTTTTCCGGCTCCAATTGGGAGAACGGCAAAGCCTTGGTCTGGAAGGGCAACAGGGCGACAGTGGTCGCATCGGGGCTGGGGTTCTATCGCAGCATTGGGAGCGTTTCCGGCATCAACAACCACGGCGCAGTATTAGGCACGCGAAACATTCAAGAGAAGTATGGTTCCTACCGGCAAAGCGCAATATGGAACGGCGCCAATACGACCTATATTGGCCCCGAGGAGAACCCTTGGGCACCCATCGGTAACAGCATAAACGACGCAGGTCAAGTAGTGGGATACATCGACGAGAGTTACCATGCATTTTCATGGAAGGACGGAGTCCTCACGACTTTGCCCGATGGCTCAGGTGCTTACTATGGTGAAGTGCGTGCGGTCAACAACGCCGGCCTGGTGGTTGGCTCCACCTATGGCGACGACGGCAACCACGCCGTGCTATGGAACGATGGCAAGGCAATCGGCTTGCCGACCCTTCACGGCGACAACAGCGGATTCACCACCGCAGAGGCGCTGAACAACGTCGGCCAGATTGTCGGCCAACAGAGCGGCCGCGCGCTGCTGTGGGAGGATGGCAATGTGATCGACCTCAATACATTCTTGAGCGCGGACCTGCTCAATGACGGCTGGCGCTTAACGGAGGCCACCGGCGTCAACGACCACGGTTGGATCGTCGGCAACATGGTGAAGGGCACGGGAAGCGCGGCGCAAATCCACGCCTTCATGCTTATGCCGGTGCCGGAACCGGAAACCTATGCGATGTTGCTGGCCGGCTTGGGCTTGATGGGATTCCAGGCGCGCCGCCGCCGCGCGTAGGCACGGACCGGCGCAGCGAACGGAGCACGCCCGCTCGCGCCGATCGCAGATGAAAAAGGTCCCGCAACGCCAAGGCGTCGCGGAACCTTTTGGGGTATCAACAGCGCTGCGCGTGGCGTCGCCATCGGCGCACTCCGCCTCCCGCCGGCGCTGCCAAGTACCGGCGTCACTTCAAGCTAAATTGCCCCCAAAATGCTATAGCCTATGCGGCGCAGCGGGGCCGATCCGGCGTCGACCAGCGTCAGCCATATCCATGGGCCGATCGAGGCCAACGCCAACGCCCCTTAACAGGTAACCATGTTACATTTAAGACAGGCGGCGTGCCCATAACCGGCACATCTAAAAAAGGAGGTGCTGGACGCCTCTTTTGAAGGCAACGACGAAGCGGACAAGCCGCCCAGCCCTATGCCCGCTTGTATACATCCTCGAAACGCACGATGTCGTCCTCGCCCAGATAACTACCCGACTGCACCTCGATGATGTGCAGAGGCATCATGCCGGGATTTTCCAGGCGGTGGTTCATGCCGATCGGGATGTAGGTCGATTCGTTTTCGCTCAGCAGCTTGACGCTGTCGCCGCAGGTGACGCGGGCGGTGCCGCTGACCACCACCCAGTGCTCGGCGCGGTGATGATGCATCTGCAGCGACAGCTTGCCGCCCGGATTGACCGTGATGCGCTTGACCTGGAAGCGCTCGCCGGCGTCGATGCCCTCGTAGTAACCCCACGGGCGGTACACCTTGGTGTGGTGCAAATGCTCGGTGCGCGCGCTGGCCTTCAGGTGGTCGACCACCTGCTTGACGCGCTGCACATGGTCCTTGTGGGCCACCAGCACGGCGTCATTGGTTTCGACGACGATCAAGTCCTTCACGCCGATCACGGCGACGATGCGGCTTTCGGCCCGCACCAGCGAATTCGACACGCCGTCCAGATAGACGTCGCCGCGCGCCACGTTGCCGTCGGCGTCGGCGCGCTGCACTTCCCACAGCGCGGCCCAGGAGCCGACATCGCTCCAGCCTATGTCGGCCGGCACCACGACGGCGTGGGCGGTGCGCTCCATCAGCGCGTAGTCGATCGAGTCGGACGGGCAGGCGGCGAAGGCGGCCGCGTCGAGGCGGCAGAAGTCGAGGTCGCGGTGGGCCAGTTCGACGGCCTTGCCGCAGGTCTCGACGATAGCCGGCTGGAACTGCGCCAGTTCGCTCAGGTAGCGCGCGGCCCGGAACACGAACATGCCGCTGTTCCAATAGTAGCTGCCGGCGGCGACGAAGCCCTCCGCCGTGGCCCGGTCCGGCTTCTCGACGAAGCGGTCGACCCGGTAGCCGGCGCCGTCCAGCGCGGCGCCGCGCTGGATGTAGCCGTAGCCCGTCTCGGGCGCCGTCGGCACGACGCCGAAGGTGACCAGCGCGCCCTCGCGCGCCAGCAGCGCGGCGCGGCCGATGGCCGCGTGGAAGGCCTCGACGTCGGCGATCACGTGGTCGGCCGGCAGCACCAGCATCACCGCCTCGGGGTCGATCGCGGCCAGGTAATGGGCCGCCGCCGCCACCGCCGGCGCCGTGTTGCGCCCGGCCGATTCGAGCAGGATGCCCAGCGGCGCGACCTTGATCGCGCGCATCTGCTCGGCCACCAGGAAGCGGTGTTCCTCGCCGCACACCACCAACGGCGGCATCACTTGGGCCAGGCCGTCCAGGCGCAGCGCGGTCTCCTGCAACATGGTCTGTTCCGATACCAGCGGCAGCAATTGCTTGGGCAACACGGCGCGCGACAGCGGCCACAGGCGCGTGCCGGAGCCGCCGGAGAGGATGACGGGATAAATTTTCATGCTTTTTTTTCCATTTTCAATACGGTGTTATTTTCGGTGCGGCGCTTGCTGCGGCGGTCGCGGGCGTTGGCCCACTCGTCCGGGTCGTAGTCCGACACGTGGCGCATCTCGCCGGCGCGGTTCACGCTGTAGTCCTTGAAGACGATCATCTCCTCGAGCGTGACCTCGGGCAGCACGCGGGTGTATTCGAACAGGACGCTGCGCACCACCTCGGCGCCGGCGCAGATGTGGCTGCCGTGGCCGATCCAGGTCGGGCCGATGATGGTCGCGCCGGCCTCGACGCGCGAGCCCGAGCCGATGTAGACCGGCCCCTCGATGCGCGTGCCCTCCCATTCGATCGATGTGTTCAGGCCGACCCAGAGGCCCTCCTCGACCTGCGTGCCGGGCACGTCCATGTGGGCGACGTCGCCCATCATGACGCTTTGCAGCACTTCCCAGTAATCCTTGACGCTGCCGATGTCGATCCAGTTGAAGCTGCGCTTCTGCGCGAAGAAGGGCAAGCCCTTCTCGACGAGCAGGGGGAACAGGTCGGCGCCGATGTCGAAGGCGCAGTTGGGCGGAATCAGCTCGAGCACGGCCGGCTCGAAGATGTAGATGCCGGTGCTAATGAAGTTCGACAGCGCCTCCTCCTGGCTGGGCTTTTCCTGGAAGGACTGGATGCGTCCGTCCTTGTCGGCGACGACCACGCCGTAGCTCGACACCTTGTCCCAGGGCACCTCCTTGGTGATCACCGAGGCCAGCGCGCCCTTGCGGCGGTGCTCGAACAGCGCCGACTTGAGGTCGATGTCGATCAAGGCGTCGCCGCACAGCACGATCGTGGTTTCATCGAAGAAACCGCCGAACTGCTGGATCTTCTTCATGCCGCCGGCCGAGCCGATCGGCTGCGGCACCACTTCGCCGGCATCGTTGGTGTAGCCCTCGAAGGAGTAGCCGATCTGCACGTCGTACTGGTGGCCCTCGCCGAAATAGTCCTCGATCTTTTCATGCAGGTAACTGACGTTGACCATGATCTCGGTCACGCCGTACTTGGCCAGGTATTCGATCAGGTAGGCCATCACCGGCTTGCCGAGGATGGGGATCATCGGTTTCGGTAGATCATAGGTCAGCGGGCGTACGCGCGTGCCCTTGCCCGCCGCCAAAATCATTGCCTTCATGCTTGCTCCGCCACAGGGTTGACTTCCTTAGAGTATGACTGCCAGCGCCAGGAATCGGCGCACATCTGCTCCATGCCGCGCTCGGCGCGCCAGTCCAGTTCGCGCGCGGCCAGGCCGGCGTCGGCGTAACATTGGGCGATGTCGCCGGTGCGCCGTCCCACCATCTGATGGGGCACCGGCCGGCCGCTGGCCTGCTCGAAGGCGCGCAGCACCTCTAGCACGCTGTAGCCGCGGCCGGTGCCAAGGTTATAGGTGCGCACGCCCGGGCCGCGCGCCAACGCCTCCAGCGTCTTCAGGTGGCCCAGCGCCAGATCGACGACGTGGATGTAGTCGCGCACGCCGGTGCCGTCCGGCGTCGGGTAGTCGCTGCCGTAGACCGACAGGCGTTCGCGCCGGCCATCGGCGACTTGGGCGATGTAGGGCATCAGGTTGTTCGGGATGCCGTTCGGGTCTTCACCGATCAGGCCGCTCTCATGGGCGCCCACCGGGTTGAAGTAGCGCAGCAGTGCGATACGCCAGCTCGGGTCGGCCCGTTCGACGTCGCGCAGCACCTCCTCGGCCATCAGCTTGCTACGGCCGTAGGGGTTGGTGGCTGAGAGCGGGAAATGTTCGAGGATGGGCACCGATGCCGGATCGCCGTAGACCGTCGCCGAGGAACTGAAGACGAGCGACTTGACGCCGAACTCGGCCATGGTTTCCAGCAAGGCCAGCGTGCCGCTGATGTTGTTGTCGTAATAGCGCAGCGGTTGCTCGACGGACTCGCCGACGGCCTTCAGGCCGGCGAAATGGATCACCGCGTCGATCTTGTGCTGCGTGAACACGGCGGCCAGCGCGGCGCGGTCGCGCACGTCGACTTCGGCGAAGGCGCAGGCGCGCCCGGCGATGTGCGCGATGCGCGCCAGCACCGACGCCTTGCTGTTGCTGAAGTTGTCGATCGCCACCACGTCATGGCCGCAGCGCAGCAATTCGACGCAGGTGTGCGAGCCGATGTAGCCCGCCCCGCCGGTCACCAGAATGGTTTGCTTGGTCATAAAAAGAGTTCCGTTAACAAAATACGGCCTGAAAAAAACGATACCCCACACAGTGATATCGCGACGGTGAAATTATACCCCGGACAGCAAAATTGATGATGTTAATGCAACGCTAGCGAATCGCCCCTCTGCGGACGATAGATTTAGTTGTCGCTCGGCAACGGATGGGCGTCGCCGAATGGCAAGTAAAACGACAAACTCTTGCTGACAGGCTATACTACAACTGAGCTGGAGCAAAGTTTCAGACCACGAAGCGAACTCTGCCGCTTGACTCAAAGAAGGGCCTATGTCAAGCTAACGTTGAAAAGAATATTTCCCATTGGAAATAATATCCTCATGCATCCAAAGCGGCTTTCCCGGTGCACCACATCGCTCAATTCTTCGCTCCCTAATGGCGGTGCCGGCGTCGGCCTGCCGTCCAGACAGAGGTGACACCATGGCACAGACCCGCCTGCCCCGCTGCACGTCCCTGCCCCGCTTGGGCGCCGCGTGGCGGACCCCAGCCCAGTCGTCGCTGCCCTGGCAGTGGCGCCAGCCGCCGTAGGCCGCAAACGGCGCGGCGTTCACGCGAACAAGCACACCGGCACCTCCCACAGCACCCTCACCCTCCCCCATTGGGCCAGATCATGAAAATCACACCATATATAAGTCTCGCCTCAGCGCTTTGCCTCGGCGCTCCCGCGTTCGCGGCCGCAGCGATCACAAGCCCTGCAGTTAGCGTCGTCGCCGCAGCGCCGCCGACCCGGGTCAGCGTCGTCAGCGAGGAGTTCATCGGCCCGTTCCCAAGCTGGGGCAACGTCAAGACAAAATACGGCGCCAAGGGCGACGGCATCGCCGACGACACCGATGCGCTACAGCGTGCAATTGACGACATGAATCTGATGGTCCTCAACGTCAACAACTGGACCATTGAAAAAGTCGGCTCACCGGCCGTCATTTACCTACCCGCCGGCACTTACCGCATTACCCGGACACTAAAGCAGCGCAACAACTATGGCGCCAGCATCGTCGGCCAGGATCCCGCCACCACCAAGATCGTCTGGGCCGGCCCGGCCGGCGGCGCCATGTTGGTCGCCGACGGCGTCTTTGGCGGGAAATATGCGCGCCTGACCTGGGACGGCAAAGGCACGGCAGGCATCGGCGTGGCGCACTGGTGGAACCGCAAGACGCCGCAGCACGGCGCCAGTCCCGAGCATATCGACGAAGTCTTTACCGACATGGGCGTGGGCATCGTCGGTGGTTGCTGCGGAAAAAGCAGCACCGCCATCAGCCACCCGGCCGATGGTTGGGTGGTAACGGAATACGGCGACGTGGATTCCGAAGGCACCGTGCGGCGCACCAAATTCATCCGTAATTCGGTGGCAGGCGTCAGTGTCGAAAGTGCCAACGCGCTCGACTGGTGGGTCACGGATTCCGAATTCACCGACTGCTACCAAGGCGTCACCAATGCTCTCGGCTCAGGCAACGTGCTGAGCTACCGCAATCTGTTCCAGCGCTCCAAGTTCGCCGACATCCACGTCCAATCGCCGCAATGGCATTCGATGCACGGCAACGTCTCGGTCGGCTCGCGCCGCTTCCTTGAGGCCGACATGGCCGGCAAGAACGGCGGCGCGATGATTTTGAAAAACAACCGCGTCCTTAACTCAAGCAACCCGACCACTGTATTCCTCGGCAACCTGGGCCCTCTGATTCTCATCGATAATGAATTCCTCAGCACCGCCACCTCGCTCGGACCAGTCGTACAGCAGGACAACTGGACGCCCGGGCGTGACGTCATCTCGGTCGGCAATAAGTTCTCCATCGCCAACCAGATCACCATCCCCAATGTGATCGATCGCGTCATGAGCCTGCAGGACACGAAGGTCGCCGCGACATCCATTTCGCTCGCCTTGCCAGTAATGCCTGCCACGCCGAAAAGCATGAACCGCACGGTCTTCGAGGTGCCCCTGACGATCAATCCTAAGACGTTGACCAACGACACCTCGGCGGCGGCGATACAGGCGGTCATCAACCAGGCTGCGGCCAGCCTCGACCCCAATCCGATTGTCCACTTCCCGAGAAGCAATTACACGATCAACACCACCTTGGTGGTGCCGGCCGGGCGGCGCATACAGTTGGCCGGCGACAGTATCGCCACCATTCTCAAGGCCGGTTCGGGCTTGGGCAGCAATCCGATCATGCGCTTGAACGGCCCCAGCCTGGCGACCGTGCGCGATCTGCGCTTCCTTTCGAACGACCTGACGGCGACGGCCTTGACAATCACCGCCGCCGACCAGGCCGGCGGCCGTATCGTAATGAGCGGAAATATGAGCGGCGTTATGAACCTGAACAACCTGTTGTCGACCCGCTTCGAGGCGCAGGGCAATCCCGGCATCAAAGGCATCAACGCCAATGCCGCCGCCAACATCATGAGCGTGGGCGCCGGCAACATCGGCCCCGTCGCCTTGAACAACAAGAGCAATTTACTGATGGCCGACACATGGTTCGAGGGTGCCAAGGGCGACACTCTGGTGAAGGGTAACGGCGCCTCGTTTAGCTACTTGGGTGGCCACATGGCACCGCCAGACTATGATATGCAGGGCCTGACCGCCGGCCCCGCCATCGTCGTCGACAACTTCGCCGGCATGTTCACCGTCGTCGGCCTGTCCTTCAACATGAAGCGCCCCGAGCAAGGCATCCTGATCAAACAGGAACTAGCCAACACCAAGGCGCTGTTCCTGGGCGTGACGGGCAATGTGGCCGACTATTACTACAAGCGCACCAACACCGGCGGCACGGTCGGTTTCAGCATGATGAAGACCGAGCGCACGAAACAGGTCGGCAATACCGGCGCCACCGACAGCGCCACCGTGCTGTCCGGCCTGGCGCAAATCCGCAGCATGAGCTGGGACCGTACCCCTGCAGTCATTCCTGCCGGCGCCACCGACGTGCTGCTGTACCGCATCCGTACCTTCGACACCAAGGTAGGCCTCGAAGTCAACGGCAAGTAATCCTGCGCCGCCCCCAAGGCGGCACGGGGACTGGCTGGATGCCGCAGTTGCGGCACCCCGCCAGTCCCCGGCTCCACCGCTTCCCTCCCGCGTTTCCCTCCCCCTACTCCGTCCCCGCCATCTGCTGCAGCAAGCGTCCCAGCACCGCGTCGCGCGCCAGATTCTGTTCGGCGTAACTACGCGCCTGCGCGCCCAAGCGCGCCCTGGACGGCGCGTCGTCGGCCAAGGCCAGGATAGCAGCAGCCAACGCCGCGCCATCCTCCGGCGGCACGATCCGGCCACAATCCGACACCACTGCGGCGATCTCCGATTCGGCCCGGCAGGTGGCGATCACCGGCCGGCCGCTCGCGAGCATGCCCGTCAGCTTGGACGGCAACACGAGATCTTCCGCCTCCGGGCTTTGCGGCAACAGGTGGATGTCGGCCAGGCCCAACAGGTCGCCCAGGCGCTCGAAGGGCTGCAGCGGCAACAGGCGCAGATTCGGCAGCGTCGCGGCGGCCTCCTCCATTTGCGGCTTCATCACGCCGTCGCCGCATACAACAAAGACGATATCGGTGCGCGCCAGCAGGCGCCGCGCCGCTTCGGGAACGACCATCAAGCCCTGCTTGTTACTGAGCGTGCCAGAAAACAGCGCGACCACGGCATCGTCGGCGATGCCCAGTTCGGCCCGGTAACTGCTGGGCCGGTCGAGCGGACTGACGTGGGCGATGTCGACCCAGTTCGGAAAGAAGGTCACGGCCGCCGGCGCCACGCCCTTGGCGCGCAGCAGCTCGAGCATGCGTCCGGAGATCGACGACACCCGGTCGTAGCGGCGCAGCAGCCAGCGTTCGGCGCCGAACACCAGGCGCTGCAGGAATTTCCCCTTCAACAAGCCCATCTTGAAGGCGACGTCGACCTCGAAGTCCTGGATGTGCAACCAGGCCTTGGCCCCGGCCAGGCGCGCCGTCAGCCAGCCGGCCGGCGCGCACACCAGCGCCGGCGCCACCGTCAGCACCACGTCCGGGCGCCAGAACGCCTGGGCCAGCATTAGCGGCAGCGAGCTGGCGGCGAAGGTTAGCAGGTGCAGCACGCGCGCCATGCCGCCCGGCTTGCCCGGCACCCACAGCGGCGCCCGGTACACCTGCACGCCCTGCCACCGTTCGCGCCGGTACGGCGGCCAGGCGTAGCCCTCGCCCAGTTTCCAGGCCGGGTAGTACGGCGGCGCTGCCACCACCCTGACCTCGTGCCCTTGGGCCGCCAGCCAGGCGGCCATTTCGCCGGAGTATTTGCCGATGCCGGTCGGTTCCGGCGCAAAATTGGCGCTATAGATTAGTATTTTCATGGAGTCGTTCAGTACGCCGCGCG
>JANXSQ010000047.1 GCA_025356595.1 Janthinobacterium sp.
AAAAACACCCGAACCGAGCCTCGCTAGAGACACCACCTCGGAAGAAGGATGGCACCCTGACAAACCGTTACCGACCTCCAATAGAGGAACCTCGGAAACACGGTCTACTCCAGACACCACGGGCACTCACGGAACACTTGAACCGAACCTCGAAAGAGGTTCAGACGCAACACAAGAGACCCCTGACAGTCGTCCTCTCCACCAGGAAAACCCACGCCGAGCCTCCTCACCCGAGGCATCACCTCGGCACAAAAACTGTACCTGATACAAAATCGCCACCGGGATACCGCACTGCAGCCACGCCCCGCCTGGAGCAAAGCACCGACGCAGCCGCGCCCGGACATCACCAGCAACAGTACACTAACCACCCCGACCTCCGCCAGGGTAACAACCCCAGCCGACTGGTCTACCCACCAAACCTGGCCGGAAAATAACACGCGGCCCAAAACTGACCGACCAGCCATAAAAGGCAGCACTCCTCAACAGTCACGTGACAGCCTCGGAAAGCCGAGCATCACCTCGCACTCACCGAGTCACCGCCAGAACAACACCTGCACATTCACCACTCACCAGAGAAAACCGTGCTGGATAACAAACCTGGAAAAGCTGCCCGCCATAAGCCAAACCGCTCTCCGACGGAAAAATCCACGAAACAATTACGACGACAGCACCTCAGCATCCCCAAAATCGACCTCGCTATCCGCCCTCTCTGCACCAACCACCCTAATGTCCGCCTCATTCGACTGGCAGCAAAGAGCAGCCCATCAGCAAACCAGGGAGAAAACGTCGGGAACAAAATTCTGGCCACCGAATGATAGCAAACTGCTGGAAGCGGTCAAAGAGGCACTGCACTGGAACCCCCGGCAACGTACCCTGCCATTTTTTGACTTCACACTGTCACAACAAGCGGCCGATCATAACTTCGAGATCCTCAAACGAGAAAACTTCGAGTTAGAACGACTGCTCCTAACTGATGGCCTATCCCCACTCATGCCCGGGTCCGAGTTTCGACCAGTCACACTGCTAGAGCCCATCTTCGACGGGCACCCATTCTGGCCGCGCCTTCGGAGGTCACTGCTTATTGGAGCAACCATGGACCTTGAAGCCATCACCGAAGACCAGCGTCACCGACTGCTCGACGAAGCCCTATCATACGGCAACCACAAGTCAGCAGCTACGTTCAGCGACCAACTCCTCCCGTCCCTCGAAAAGGAGGTCAAAAAGGGATGGCACTTGCCACTCCCCATCAGCCGACTACACGAGATACCGGAAATCGTCGCGGGGCCCATGGGTGCAGTGCCACAAAAAGCTCTTGGGGGACAAGGCGACGACGCCACCAAAGTACGCATGACCCACGACCAATCGTTCAACTACGACCTCAAAGACGTCAAGTCGGTCAACCAACGCGTACTGGCAGCATCGCTCTCAAAGTGCCTCTACGGTCACACAATGAAACGGATCACCCACGCACTCGTCGCCATCCGATGGCGTCACCCCCTCGTCGCAATCCTCATCAGCAAATTGGATTATAAGTCGGCCTTTCGACGGCTGCACCTTCGAGCACTAGCAGCCCTCCGAAGCGTCCTCACCACCATCGGCCTCATGGAGAACCCGGTTGCCCTTGCCTCGTTAAGGGTCACGTTCGGGGGACGTCCATCACCCACCTCCTTTGCCGAACTGTCCGAATCTGTCACCGACCTCGCCAACGCACTCGTACGATGCACACTCTGGAACCCTAACGAAATCCGTCCCTCTCATAGCACACTGCTGGGAGAGCCAAAATACGAAGACGAGTCAATACCATTCGGACAGGCACGAAAACTGCTAGTCAAGCCCGAAACGGACGACCTGGGCCTCATCGACGTGTTCCTCGATGATATTATTTCCGTATTTCCAGCGTTGAGCGACGAAAATGTGGACCGTTGCACGCTAGCCGCCCTCCTCGCGATGGAAGTCACCAGCCGGCCACGTTTAAAATTCGAAATTCTACCACGGGACGACATGTTAGCCATAGACAAAGCTCATGCGGAAGCCACACCAGCCGAAGTCGCAATCGTCCTCGGGTGGCTCGTCAACACCCGCAAATTGATCATGAGCCTCCCTGACGACAAGCACCAAGCGTGGAAGGGGGAACTGACAGCGATGCTCGACAAGGCAAACAAAAACTATCGCATCACCACAAGGCCCTCGAAACCATCATCGGCCGACTACAACACACAACATTCGTACTCCCGGAAGGTCGCCACTTCCTAAACCGCCTGCGCACAGCGGAAATGCGAGCAAAAGCAAACGGCTCGACACGACTCTGCAGGGAAACGCGAAATGACCTGAAACTCTGGGGGGCATTCCTCGACAAAGCGCACAGAGGCATCGACATAAATCTCCTCGTGCCGCGAGCCCCCGACTACGTCATCCGAACCGACGCATGCGAACATGGACTCGGGGGCTTCTCCCTTACAACGGGACGAGCTTGGAGGTACGAACTACCAACCGACGCGAAAAAGCAAAAATCAATAAACTACCTCGAATTCCTGGCGTGCGTCACAGGGCTCATCGTATCCCTGCACGAAGGCGAAGGAGCAGCTGGCGACTGCTTCCTAAGCCTCGGCGACAACACGTCGTCTCTGGGCTGGCTGCGCAAGTCAAACTTCGCAGCCGACGAGGACCAGGGGTCGCACTCGGCCCTTGCACGATGCTTCGCTCTACAGGTCGCAGACTACAACATCTGCCACTTCAGCAAGTGGTTCCCGGGAAAGGAAAACGAAGTGGCGGATATCCTGTCACGCGACCACAGCCGTTTGGACGAAATTCTAACCTCCTATATTAAATTTGTTTATGCTACGCAGGTATCGCGGGACTTCCGAATATCTCGGATGCCGCCCGAAATTATCTCATGGCTGGATTACTGGGTGCGTCACACGCCCGAGTCGACGCTGTCACCGCCGATACTCGTAAGAAAAAATCTACCAACCACAAAAATTTCCGACGCTTCCTCGACGACTGCGACCTCGGCAGCGACCCTTACCTCGACACATTCACCGCCAGCGACAAGCATAAACTACTCGGCGCCTTTATGCAAACAGTCCGAAACCAAGCATACTCCTCAAGTTCAAAAGGATATGATCACTTGGTTGCAAGTTCATGCAGCAGCGCCCT
>JANXSQ010000057.1 GCA_025356595.1 Janthinobacterium sp.
GTCAGAACGGACATGGCAGGCAGCGGGAGTAAAAATCCACACTGACGGCCGCGCTTTTAATACAATGTCAAGTATATATTTAATAATATTGATAATAAATGATTTAATCGCACATAATTTCCTTAACTTGGGTGGATTGGGCGCCGCCCGCCCTTGACAGCATCGAAAATGCCGACATTGCGGCGATTTTCCAACCGATTATGCACTACGGCTGGCAATGGGCGGTCCGTAAAGTTCCACTCAAAACGGCATTGCCCCTGCACGACATGCCGGATTCGACGGGGTGATCTATCCCTCTTACTTTAGCTTGCTGCGTCTGGGTCAGATGCCTTTTCCAACGACATACGGTATCTCGCATCGTCGTATAGAGCAATTTCAGGATTATGAGCAATCAAAAGCCATTCAAAACCTTGCGATATTCGGTAGACCGGTTGAGCAAGGTAGCATATCCATTCGTTGCATTGATCGCCTGATAATTGGGAAAGTGGGCTACGAATTTCACTTCGGCCCCACAGGAGCATAAAAGAGAGTTTGCTTCCCATTGCAGCAGAAGGTTTTGCTTTCTCCAATTTCTGATTCGTAACCGGTGCACCACTACCGGAAACCAGGTCAGTCTGCGAAGGTCCGCAATGGGGCGTAACCGGTCATTCCAAAGCTGGTACTGACAGTGCCGCTGGTGGCGGGGCCTGCGAAATATTATGGAAAGCAAAATCAGCTCTCTTCCCTACACGAAGGGCGTTCTGTGACTGTAGCTTTTCATAACGAACCACTTTCCATAAGAACGGTTATGCTCTGCTGAACATAACCGTTCCACTGCACCTCAAACCCCAAGCTCGGCCGGGGACGCGGCGCGCGGCCGCCGCCCCCGACACCGGCCCGCTCAAGCCAGCGCGTCGATCTCGCGCGTCAGATTGTCGATCGCCGTGTCGTTGTACTGCTCGGCGAAATAGGCGTCGCCGAACAGCGCGCCGGCTTCCGCCTTGGCGCGCAGGCTGATCAGCGCCAATTGCCGCTGTTCACGGAAGCGCGCCTCCTCCACATGCGCGTACTCGCGCCGGATCGCCCCCGTGTAGGCCTGGTAGACCTCGTCGTTCTGGCCGAGGATGGTCAGGTCGACGCTGAGCATGACGTCCTTCAGTTTGTGCTCGATGGCCGGACCCTGGAAGTGGTCGGTGGCGCGTATCAGCGCGGCCACGTCGGCGCAGGCGATCTTGTCCAGGCCGCTGCTCAACCACAGCTGCGCGCTCGCCTCCTCGTTCGAATACAGGGCCGCCTCGTCGCGTTCGTACAGCGCGTCGTGGAACCAGAAGGCCTTCTTGACGATGTCCATGTCGTAGCGCGAGGCTTGCGTGTAGGCGGCCCAGCCGCGGATTTCGCACAGGCCGTGCACCAAGTGGTCGAGGTTGTGATAATGGCGCTCGGCGCCGCCGTAGGCCTTCGGCCCCGTCAGGTGGGCGAACCAGTGCTCGATCAGCGCGCGCTCCAGTTCGGCGGCGCCGGCGTAGTCCCACAGGCCGTCCCATTCGCGCCGCAACCAGCTGAGTATCCAGGCCCGGTAGGCCGGCCCCGGCACGAATTTCTTCATGGTCCAGTTCCAGCCCACCGGCCCCTCGAGCGCCTTGACGAAGCTCGAACTGACCGAACCGAGGTCGCGCGGCGGCATGACGAAGATGGTCTTGGCGCCCTGCAGCACGTCGACATTGGTTTGCTGGATCAGGTTTTCGTAGTCGAAGTCGGCGGTGGTGCGGATGCCGCGGATCAGGTAATCGACGCCCTGCTTCTTCGCCACGCGCGCCGTGTAGTCGTTCTTGACGATGACCACCTGGACGTTTTCCCAGCCCAGTTCGCGCGCGCTCTGCTCGATGATCTTCTTGCGCTCCTCGGCCGGAAACTGCGGCTGTTTGACGGGATTTTGCGACAGGAAGACGATCACCTCGTCGGCGATCGAGCGCGCTTCGCCGATCACCCACATGTGGCCGTTGGTGATGGGGTCGAGGGTTCCAGAAAATCCGATCTTCTTCATGCAGCGCTCCAAAATTGGCTAGTTCCGCAGAAGATATAGGGCCGGAGGGCGCGCGTCAATTAAATATATTGCATCGAAATTAAGTTTTTGACACGGCAACGGGGAATTCGACGCGCACGCACAGGCCGCCCAGACGGGCCGACTGGTCCAGCACCAGCCTGGCGCCGTGGCGCTCGGCGATCGATTTGATGATCGCCAGGCCCAGGCCGCTGCCGCCGGCCGAACTGCCCGGCACGCGGTAGAAACGGTTGAAGACGCGCTCGCGCTCCTCCGGCGAAATGCCCGGCCCGCTGTCCTCGACCGACAGGGTGACGCCCAGCGGCGAGGTGCGCAGGTCGAGGTCGACGGTGCCGCCGGCCGGCGTGTACTTGAGGGCGTTGTCGACCAGGTTGCGCAGCATGATGATCAGGGCGTCGGCCTGGCCGGCCACGCGCGCGTCCGGGTCGGCGTGGTGCAGGCCCAGGTCGATCTTGCGCGCCTGCGCCGCGCCGCTCATGTCGCCCAGGGTGCGCTTGAGCAGCTCGCCCAGCTCCAGCGGCTGCAGCAGGTCGCCGTTGGCGGCGCTGGCCTCCTGGCGCGCCAGCACCAGCAACTGCTCGACCAGGCGCGTGGCCCGTTCGATGCCGGCGCCGAGGCGGCCGATGGCCACGCCGCGCGCCTGCTCGCAATCGGCCCGCTCCAGGCTGAGCACCTGCAATTTCAGCGCCGCCAGCGGCGTGCGCAACTCGTGCGCGGCGTCGGCCACGAAGTGCTGCTGGGCGTCGAAGGCCGTCTTGACGCGGCCGAACAGCAGGTTCAATTCCTGCACCAAAGGCTGCACCTCGTCGGGCAGGCCGGCCTCCGAGACGGGCGACAGATCGTCGGCCTGGCGCGCCGCCACCTGCTTGCGCACGCGCTCCACCGGCGCCAGCGAACCGCTGACCACCCACCAGACCACCAGCATCAGGATCGGCGCCATGAGGGCGATCGGGCCCACCGTGCGCAGCGCCATATTGCCGGCCATGCGCTTGCGCACCGCCATGTCCTGCGCCACCTGCACCGTCTGCGAACTGGTTTGCACCGAGAAGATCCGGTAGGTCGTGCCGTTCGCCTTGACGTTGGAAAAACCCAGCACGGCGCGCTGCGGCAGTTCGGCGCGCGAGATCGAGCGGTACACCTGCACCCCGTCCGGGGTCCACACCTGCACCACCAGATCGTTGTTGGCCGGGTCGGCCGGCGTCGCCAGCTGGTTCGACAGCGGCGCGCCCGAGCGCAGCGACAGCGCCATCTGCTGCATGTGGTAGTCGAAGATTTCGTCGGCGTCGTAGAGCGCGCTGCGGTAGGCGATGGAGGCCTGCGCCAGCGCCGCCATGATGATCGCCGCCAGCAGGAACCACAACAACCGGCCGCGCAGCGAATGCGTCAACTTCATACCTTCGGCACCATGTAGCCGAGGCCGCGCACGTTCTGTATCAGCTCGCTGCCCAGCTTCTTGCGCAGGCCGTGGATGTACACCTCGACGGCGTTGCTGTTGACCTCGTCCTTCCAGCTGTAGAGTTTCTCCTCCAGCTGGGCGCGCGACAGCACGATGCCGGGCCGCGCGATCAGCGCCTCCAGCACGGCCCATTCGCGCGCCGACAGATTCACCGGATGGCCGTCGGCGATCACTTCGCGCGTCAGCGGATTGATGCTCACGCCCTGGTGCTCGAAGACCGGCTCGGGACGCCCGGCGGCGCGCCGCAGCAGCGCGCGGATGCGCGCCAGCAGCTCGTCGAGGTCGTAGGGTTTCAGCACATAGTCGTCGGCGCCGGCGTCCAGGCCGGCGATGCGCTGCTCGACCGAGTCGCGCGCCGTGGCCACCAGCACCGGCGTGTCCAGCTTGCGCAGGCGCATGCCGCGCAGCACCTCGATGCCGTCCTTGCGCGGCAGGCCCAGGTCGAGCAGCACCAGGTCGTAGGTCTGGGTCTGCAGCGCCGTGTCGGCCATGTCGCCGTCCTTGACCCAGTCCACCGCGTAATGCTCGGCGCGCAGCAAGTCCAGCACCACCTCGCCGATCATCACATCATCTTCCACCAGTAAAAGTCGCATCGCGTTCCCATTTCGTATTTTTATCGTCAAGCGGGGGCGGGAACCGGTATCGGCCCTTCGCCCCCGCCTGCCTGCCCATGAGGGCGGCGCCGATTAACCCAGGCGCACCGGGATGAAGATGCGGTCGGCGCCGCGCTGTATCAGCAGGGCGACCGACTTGGCCGATTGCGCCACCATCGCGCGCACCTGTTCGACACTGTTCACCGGCTTGCCGTTCACCGACAATAACACGTCGCCCGGCTGCACCCCGGCGTAGGCGGCGGCGCCGTTGGCGTCCTCCACCACCAGGCCGGCGTTGACGCCGGCGTCGCGCCGCTCGGCCGGCTGCAGCGCGCGCAGCGCCAGGCCCAGCCGGCCGCCGCCCACCGCCGCCTCGTTGCCGACGCTGACGTCGGCCACCTTGTCGGCGGCGTTGCCCAGCTTCACGGCCAGCGCGATGGTCTTGCCGTCGCGCCACACCTCCATCGCCGCATTATCGCCCGGCAAGGCCACGCCCACCAAGGCCGGCAGATCGGCCGAGGCGACGATCTTGGTGCCGTTCAGCGCGCGGATCACGTCGCCCGACTTCAGGCCGGCCTTCTCGGCCGGGCCGCCCGGCTCGACGTTCGACACCAGCGCGCCCTCCGGCGTGGCCAGCTTGAAGGAATCGGCGAAGCCCTGGTTGACCTCCTGCACCGTCACGCCCAGCTTGGCGTGGCTGGCCTTGCCGGTGGCGACGATCTGGTTCTTGACGCGGTTGGCGACATCGATCGGGATGGCGAAGGACAGGCCCTGGAAGCCGCCCGTCTGGCTGTAGATCTGCGAATTCACGCCGACCACCTCGCCGCGCACATTGAACAGCGGCCCGCCCGAGTTGCCGGGATTGACGGCGACGTCGGTCTGGATGAAGGGCACGTTGCTGTCGTCGGGCAGCGAGCGGCCCTTGGCGCTGACCACGCCGGCCGTCACCGTGCTGTCGAAGCCGTAGGGCGAGCCGATCGCCAGCACCCATTCGCCGACCTTCAGATCCTTCGACTCGCCCAGCGGCACCACGGGCAGGTTCTTGGCGTCGATCTTCAGCACGGCGATGTCGGTTTTCGGATCGGAGCCGAGCACGCGGGCGCGGTATTCGCGCCGGTCGGCCAGCTTCACCGTCACCTCGCGGGCGTCGCGCACGACGTGGGCGTTGGTGATGATGACGCCGTCGGCGCTGACGATGAAGCCGGAACCCAGGCCGTGGGTGGGAATGTCGCGCCCGCCCCGGTTGCCGCCCTGCGGCGCCTGGAAGCGGCGGAAGAACTCGAAGAAGGGATCGTCGCCGAACTGGTCGGCGCCGCGGCCTTGCTGCTCCTCGCCCATGTTCAGGCCCACCTTGGTGCTGCCGGTGACGCTGATGTTGACCACCGCCGGGCTGTTGCGCGCGGCGATCTGGCTGAAATCGGGCAGCGCCATCGTCACCGCCGGCGCGGCGGAGGTGGCGGCCGGCGCGGCGGCCACGGCCGGCGGCGCGCCGGCGTTGGCGCTGTCATGTTGAACCGCAATCGCGCCGACGGCGCCCACGACACCGACCACACCGACGGCGATCAGCGCCATGGTGAGGCGTTTCACCGTCGTCGATCCGGAATGAGATTGTTTTTGCATGAGGCACTCCTGAATGGAAGGGGGTATTGATGAATATCATCATGCACCCCCAGTCTTAGACGCCGCTTAAATATCGGCCCGCCCCGGCGCGGCGGACGCGCCGCGCCGGGCCATAAAAAAACTGGCCCGTATCGATCCGATCGGGCCAGCGGGGGAAAACGGGGCGGCGCAAAAAGCCGCGGCGCGCGACGGCGCCCGGCCCTTCGGCGCCGGCGGGCTTAAGCGGCCTGGCGCTCCAGCGCCGTGACGTTCGCGGCGCCGTCGATGACGATCTTGCGCGGCTTGTGCGCCTCGGGCACTTCACGCACCAGCTCGATGGTCAGCATGCCGTTGTCGAACGAGGCGCCGGTGACCTTGACGTGGTTGGCCAACTGGAAGCGCTGCTCGAAGTCGCGCGCCGCGATGCCGCGGTGCAGGAAGGTGCGCTCCACGCCGTCCTTCTGCTTGCGCCCCGTGACGTGCAGGGAATCGCGTTCGCTGACGATATCGACTTCCTCGCGGCTGAAGCCGGCCAGCGCCATGACGATGCGGTAGTTATCCTCCGACACCAGTTCGATGTTGTAGGGCGGGTAGCTGGGCTGGTTGTCGCCGCGCTGCGCTTCGTTGAGCAGATGGGCCAGGCGGTCGAAGCCGATGGCGGAACGATACAGGGGGGCGAGGTCGAATGTACGCATGATGGATATCCTTGTGTAAGTGAAGCGATATGGTGGTGCGGACCTCACGATGAGCATCCGCTGAGTACGATATACGGCCCGCCGGCGCGCTTTCAAGGCCTTGAAAAAGCCCGCAAGACGCCCCATGGCGGCGCAAAATATTTTCTTATTTCGCGAAAATGGCCGGCGCCGGCGCCGTGCTACACTCGTTTCCCGACTCCCCCGGCGGCCCTTGCGGCGCGCCGGCGGGGCGCCCACTCACCGCTTTTCTCACTCCCGTCCATGCGCGCCCACCTACCCTCCCGCTGCCGCCTCGCCGCCCTGTTCGCCCTGTCCGCCACGCTGTCGCTGGCCGGCGCCGCCGAAGCCGTCTATCCGGGCACCATCGTGCTGAACGTCGACGCCACCAATCTGGCGCAGCAGATCTTCAGCGTCCACGCCAGCATTCCCGTCAAGGCCGGCAAGCTGACGCTGCTGTATCCGCAGTGGGTGCCCGGCAGCCACGGCCCCAGCGGCCCGCTGAACCAGTTGGCCGGCCTGACGCTGCGCGGCAACGGCAAGGCGCTGGCCTGGCGGCGCGACCCGCTGAACATGTTCGCCTTCGACATCGAGGTGCCGCCCGGCGTCGCCACGCTGGAGGCCGATTATCAGTTCCTCTCTCCGCTCGACGGCAAGCAGGGCCGCGTCACGATGACGCCCGAGATGCTCGGCGTGCAATGGCACACGCTGGCGCTCTACCCCTCCGGCTACGCCAGCCGGCGCATCATGGTGCAGCCGACGCTGACGCTGCCGCGGGGCTGGCAATACGCCAGCGCCCTGGCGCCGGCCGGACGGCGCGGCGACGCCGTCACCTTCCAGGCGCTCGACCTGGAAACCCTGGTCGATTCGCCCCTGTTCGCCGGGCGCCACTTCAAGCGCATCGACCTCGATCCGGGCGCGCCGGCGCCGGTCTTCCTGAACGTGGTCGCCGACGACGCCGAAAGTCTGGAAAGCACGCCGGAGCAGATCGACGCCCACCGCGCGCTGGTGCAGCAAGCCTACAAGCTGTTCCAGTCGCGCCACTACGCCCGCTACGATTTCCTGCTCGCCCTCAGCGATGAATTCGGCGCCATCGGGCGCGAACACCAGCAGTCCAGCGAGAACGCCGTCAAGCCCGACTACTTCAGCGAGTGGACCAAGAGCGAATCGGAGCGGACGCTGCTGGCGCACGAATTCGTCCACTCGTGGAACGGCAAGTTCCGCCGCCCGGCGGACCAGGACACGGCCGACTTCAACACGCCGCTGCAGAACAGCCTGCTCTGGGTCTACGAGGGCCAGACCCAGTACTGGGGCCAAGTGCTGGCTGCGCGCTCGGGACTGATCGCGCCCGAACACGTGCGCGAGCTGTTCGCCGCCACGGCGGCCCACTTCGAACAGGTGCGCGGACGCGGTTGGCGCGCCCTGCAGGACACCACCAACGACCCCATCATCAGCGCCCGCCGCGCCCTCGGCTGGGGCAACTGGCAGCGCAGCGAGGATTACTATTCCGAGGGCCTGCTGATCTGGCTCGACGTCGACACCAAACTGCGCGAGCTGTCGGCCGACACCCGCTCGCTGGACGATTTCGCGCGCGCCTTCTTCGGTGTCGAGGACGGCGCCGTGCGCGCCTCGCCCTACACCTTCGCGGACGTCGTCAAGGCCCTGGACGCGCTGGCGCCGCACGACTGGCGCGCCTTCCTGCGCGCCCGCCTGGACGGCAACGGCCCCGGCGCGCCGCTCGACGGCCTGGCCCGCGCCGGCTGGAAGCTGGTCTACACCGACACCCAGAGCGAGTTCCTGAAGGGCGCCGAGGCGCGCGGGCCGTGGACCGATTTCAGCTACTCGCTGGGCTTCGCGGTCGACAAGGAGGGCAAGCTCGGCAAGCTGCTCTGGCAGGGGCCGGGCTTCCAAGCCGGCCTGGCGGGCGGCAGCACCCTGCTCGCCGTCAACGGCCGCGCCTACAAACCGGAACTGCTGAAGGCGGCCGTAAAGGCGGCCAAGGGCGGCAGCCAGCCGATCGAGTTGCTGGTCAAAAAAAGCGCGCAATTTCGCAGCGTCACGCTGGACTACCACGGCGGCCTGCGCTATCCCCGCCTGGAGCGCGTGGAGGGCGGGCCGGACCGCCTGCAAGCCATCCTGCAGCCGCTCAGATAGCACGGCGATAGCACGGCGGCGGCGCCGCCGCCCTCTGTGGCGCGGCGCCGTTTTCGTGTATGCTAATCACATGAATACTGACACCGACATCCAATTAAGCGGCCCCTTCAAGGCCACCGACGGCTCCGGCCGCGCCCACGATATCAAGGCGATCCGCATTTTCGACGAAGGCTACGGCGTCATCGACGTCTATGTCGACTTCGCCGCGGCCATCGACGCCACGCTGTACAAGGACAAGACCTTGATCGGCCAGGTGCTGACGCGCTTGCGCGGCCTCGGCTACGTCGGCCCGGACTTCGGTCACGGCGACCTCGGCCTGCAGGACAAGAAACTCATCGTCCTGGAAGCGCCGGAGGAGTTCAACGCCTTCGCCGCCAGCAAGGGTTGGAAAGACCTGGCGGCCGAGTTCGACGAGGGCGACGACGCCTGATTCGCCCGGCCGCCCCGCCACATCGCCCGCTTCGACTTGCCCCGGCAAGTGGGGCGGGCTTTTTTTTTTGTCGGCGCGCCGCGCGCCGTGGCGCAGGCTGTTGCGCCGCCGCCCGCCACCCTGTGGTTTTCGATAGATTTGGAGTATATTGAGAATCAGCAATATATTTTTCCCGGCGTTCAATGTGGTCTCCGCGCCGGGACGGCCGGCGCGGCGTGCGGCGCCGCGCCGCTTCGTCCACCGGGGAGCATGAGATGTCCACAAGCTTGCGCAAGATGATGGCCGGACTGCTGCTGGCCGCGCCGCTCGGTTGCGCCGGCGCGGCCGAACGCAGCAGCGCCGCCGATGCCGTCGCGCTGCTGCACAAGGCCCAGGACTACATCCGCGAGCACGGCGTCGAGCGGGCCGTCGTCGAATTCAACGACCTGCACAGCCCCTTCAATTCCACCAGCCCCATCAACCGGCACGGCGACCTGTATCTGTACAGCACCGACCGCAGGGGCTACCAGGCGGTGCACGGAAAAAATCCCAAGATCCGCGGCAAGATCATGTTCGAGATGCGCGACGTCAAGGGCGTGCCGCTGATCCAGGAACTGATCAGGCAATGCTTCGCCACGCCGGAGGGCAAGGGCTGGGTCGACTACCACTGGCCGCATCCGCTGACGCAAAAAGTCGAGGCGAAAAAAGGCTACATCGAACGCGTGCCGGGCACCGATTTCTGCATCGGCACCGGCATCTACCAATAACCCTCACCGGCCGCGGCCAACGCCAGCGGCGCCCGCCTATGCAGCAAGAAACGAGCAGCGCGCCCGCGCACCCGCCGGCGCGCCCGCCCGGCGACGGCCGCAGCCGCCGCCTGGGCCTGGTGTTCGCCGGCTTCGCCGCCCTGATCGCCGCCGCCGTCGTGGCGCAGACCTGGTGGGCCATCGAGCAGGACCGGCGCATCGTGCTCGAGTCCGAGCAGGCGGCCAGCCTGGTCACCGTGCGCCTGCTCGAGGAGCACGCCGCCCAGACCCTGGTCGACGCCGAGCGCAACCTCGACACCGTCATCAGCGAGCTGCGCCAGACCGGGCGCCGCCGCGCCACCGACGACGGCGTCGTCAAGGAGCTGATCGGGCGCGCCCAGCCCTTCAACCGCGCCCTCAAGTCGGTGCAGTTCGTCAACGCCAAGGGCGAGGCCTTCGTCGGCGGAAACGGCTACCCGGCCTTCCAGACCGACGCCGACGACCGCGACTACGTCGCCTACCTGCTGGCCCATCCGCGGCGCCGCGAGGTGATGCTCGGCACGCCCTTCCAACGCTTCTACGACGCCGAGCGCGTGCTGCCGATCGCCAAGAACATCTACGACGACAAGGGCCGCTACCTCGGCGTGCTCAGCACCGACATCAGCCTGGCCTATTTCAACGACGTGCACGCCCGCGCCGTGGCCGGCAGCAAGGCCGTCGTCGCGCTGCTGACGCGCGCCGGCCGCGTCGTGGTGCGCTCGCCGGCGCTGGAGGGCTACCCGGGGCGCGACGTCTCGGCCGCCGCCGGCTTTCTCCAGTTGCTGGCGGCGCAGGGCGAAGGCGCCTTCAGCGACAGCCGCTTCCTGGCCACCGAGCAGCCGGCCGAGCGCGCCTACACCTACCGCCGCGTGAGCGGCTATCCGCTCACGGCGCTGTACGCGCGCGAGCGCGGCGAGATCCTCGCCGCCTGGGTCGACCGCAGCCGCGACCGCGCCGCCTACGCCGCCCTCTTCGTGCTGGTCCTGGCCCTGCTG
Organism: Janthinobacterium sp.; assembly: GCA_025356595.1. Taxonomy (GTDB): domain Bacteria; phylum Pseudomonadota; class Gammaproteobacteria; order Burkholderiales; family Burkholderiaceae_D; genus Janthinobacterium. The sequence continues at coordinate 10,725 of JANXSQ010000057.1, forward strand.
GCGGCCTTGCTGAGGGCCAGCTTCAACCGCCTGAGCGCGTCGGAGGCCTCGCTGCGCCGCTCGGAAGCCTCGCTGCGCGTGAGCGAAAGCAAATTCTCCAGCCTGTTCCAGCAATCGCCCGTGCCGCTGGCCCTGATCAACCTCGACGACGACCGCATCATCGAAGCCAACGGCAGCTTCCTGCAGCAATTCGAACTCGTGCGCGACAGCGTGCTGGGCGCCACGCCGCTGGACCTGCGCATCTGGGAGGACAGCGGCGCGCGCCTGCCCTACCACGAGCGCCTGCTGCGCGAGGGCAAGATCGACGAGCTCGAGGCGCGCCTGCGCACGCGCAGCGGCGGCATCCGCATCTGCCTGGTGTCGGCCCGCGTCATCGAGGCCGACCAACACCTGATGGCGCTGTTTTCGCCCATCGACGTGACGCGCCAGCGCGGCGTCGAGCGGGAAATCCGCGAGCTCAACGTGGAACTGGAAAACCGCGTCCTGCGCCGCACGGCGACGCTGGAGGAAACCAACAAGGAACTGGCGGCGGCGCTCGGCAGCCTCAGGGAGACGCAGAAGGAATTGCTGCGCACCGAAAAAATGGCCGCCCTCGGTTCCCTGGTGGCCGGCGTCGCGCACGAGCTGAACACGCCGATCGGCAACGGCCTGATGCTCGCCAGCACGCTGCAGGGCAACGCCGAGGATGCCCTGGCCGAACTGGCCGGCGAGCGGCCGCGCCGCTCGGTCACGCTGCGCCTGCTCGAAGACGGCCGCGAGATCTCCACCCTGCTGGTGCGCACGCTGCAGCGCGCGGCCGAACTGGTCAGCAGCTTCAAGCAGGTGGCCGTCGACCAGTCCAGCGACAAGCGCCGCCGCTTCGAGCTCAACCAGACGCTGCAGGGCGTGCTGGCGACGCTCAAACCCATGCACCAGAGCACCCCGTTCACCCTGCGCACGGAGCTGGGCGAGACCGTCGACATGGAAAGCTACCCGGGCGCGCTGGCGCAAATCATCACCAACCTGCTCAGCAACGCCCTGGCGCACGGCTTCGACGGCCGCAGCGCCGGCGCCATGCGCCTCAGCGCCCGGCCCTGCGCCGGCGGGGAGGTGGAGATCCGCTTCTGCGACGACGGCAACGGCATCGCCGCCGACAGCCTGCAGCGCGTCTTCGACCCCTTCTACACCACCAAGCTGGGCCAGGGCGGCTCCGGCCTGGGCATGCACATCGTCTACAACCTCGTCACCGGCCTGCTGGGCGGCAGCATCGCGCTGCGCAGCGAGGCCGGCGCCGGCACCGAGCTGGTGCTGCGCCTGCCGCGCGTGGCGCCGCTGCCGCCGAGCGACGCGGCGCAGCAAGCCGACGCCGCTTGAGCGGCCCGCGCCGCAGTGCCACGGTGAGGATCGCGACGGGCTGAAAACGCGGCGCCGCCCGCGCGCCGGAGCGAGGCCGGCGCCGGACGCCGGGCGTGAGCGGATGCGCGCGTCCGGATGCTGTAACTTGGCCGTTTCAAGCAGGCTGTTTCAACTTGGCCGGATCAATTTGACTGCTTCAATTTGGTCGCTTCAACCTGGCCGCCCTCAGCCGAACAGACCGTGCAGGAACCAGCGCGGCGCGGCCTGCGCGTCGGCGCCGGCCAGGCGTTCGCGGTACACCCAGTAATGGGCGTGATCGCTGCCCTCGGCGATGAAATAGTCGCGCGCCTGCGCCTGGCTCCACCAGCCCGCCTCGATCCGCTCCGGCGTCGACGCCATCCTCAACGGCGAACCGTAGAACGGCCGCTGATCGCGCATCAACAGCGCCAGCGGCCGGGCCAGCAGCCAGCTCGGCCTCGGCATGTCCGGCGCGCCGGCCGGCGCCTCGGCCGCGCCCGCCTTGCCGGCGCCGCGCAGGGGCAGCCAGGCGTTGGCCGCCTCGGGACGGTAATCGGCCCGCGGCGCCGCCCGCAGCACATTCTCCTCGCCCAGCCGCGCCGCCAGCAACTCGAACAGGCGTTCGCGCTCCTGCGGCGTGCCGCCCGGCTCGGGAAACAACGACGCGCTGGGCGGCGCCATCGGCCGCACCTCGGGCGCCTGCAGGCACAGGCCGATCACCGGCGCCTCCAGGCTCAACTGCGCCAGCCTTTCCTTGAGCAGACGCAGCAGATGCTCCTCGCGCCAGCTCGGCTCGGCCAGCGCGATCTCGATCAGCGTCGGCGGCCGCGCCACCCGGCCCCGCTCATGCTCCAGCAGGAGAGTGATGCGCTCGACGGCGCACTGGCGCGCGCACAACCAGCCCGTCATCTGCAGCAGCAGGCGGCGCGCGCCGAACAGCAGCGCGTCGGCCTGCTCGACCCGGTCGAACAATTCCAGTGTGGCGCGGAAGCTGGCCGGCGCCACGATCCACTCGTACAGCTCGGCCCTCCGGCCGTGCGCGTCGTCGAGCATGTCGAGCAAGGCCCCGCCGCAGCGCCGCTGCAGGCCGGGACGGGGCAGGCGCCGCACCTGTCCCAGCGTCCGGCAGCCGATGCCCTCGAACCAGTCCAGATACGGCCGCGCCGGCGGCAGCAGACCGATGGGCAAGCCTTCCAGGCGCCGCTCCAGCGAGGCCATCGTCAGCGCCCGGCCGGCCCGGGCGCGCGCCAGCAACCAGGCGCCGCGCGCCGTCGGCGCGCACGCCAGCACGGCCGAAAAGCCCAGCGCCCGCACGCTGGCGGCGATCAAACGGCACAGGGCGCGGACGCCGCCGAACAGGCGCAGGCTGGCGCCGACATCGAGCAACAGCGTGGTCTCCTCGGCGCCGGCCAGTTGCGGCGTGTATTGCAGCAGGGCCAGCGCCACCGCCTGCAGCGCCTCGGCCTCGCGCTCCGGCGCGCGCTCATACATGCGCGCTTGCGGCGCCAGCATCAGCGCGCCGCCGCGGCGCATGCCCACGCGCACCCCGGCCGCCCGCGTCAGCGGCGACAGCGCCATCACCGCCTCGCGCTCCAGCACCACGCCGAGCGGATCAGCCGACCAGTTCGGACAAAACACCTCGAGCGGCAGACGGGGCAGAGAAAGGGCGATCCAAAGACGCATGGCGTTGCAGTACAGAAGAGGGTGACAGGGGCAGGAACAGGGGCGCGTCGCGCTGCGGTCCGCGGCGCTTGACGAAACCGATGTCGATGCCGCCGACGGCCGGACGCAGCGACAGCCGCAGCGGCGCCGGCGACGCGTCCTGCGCCGAGGCCAGCGGGCGCAGCATGCAGAACAGGGTCTCGCCGCCCTGCGCCGCCAGATGCAGGCGGCGCAGCGCCTCGCCGCGCGCATGCTGCTGCCAGAACAGCAGCGCCGCGCAACTACCGCTGCGCAAGACGTTTTCCGCCGCCCACAAGGCGTCGCCGCTGCTGCCGCTGCGCAGCCAGAGCAGTTGCGAGGGCGCCAGGCCCAAGGCGGCCAGCGCCAGCGCCTGCGGCGGATGGGGCGGCTGCAAGAGCACGATGGGCAGCTTGGGCAACTGCGCCAGCGCCGGCGCGAGCAGGCGCATCTCTCCGCTGCCGACCTGCTGCACCAGCAAATCGATCAGCGTGCCGGTCGGCCAGCCGCCGCCCGGCAGTTGCGCCGACAGCGCGGCGAAGCCGGTGTCGACACAACGCGTGGCCGAGTGCGCCAGTTGCGAGGCCCGCCACAAAGACGGATGCAGCGCTTCGGGCGCGGCGATGAGAGCGGAGCTGGACATAGGATTCGATAACAAAAATACTGTACAAATACACAGTACTATTCATGAGCTGTTTTGGCAAGGCTTATCTTTTCCAGGAAAACCGGGGACAGACGGGGACGCCAAGTCCACGATTTTGGAACCGAAAAACCGGGGACAGACCACGATTTCCAAGCAAGATTGCTCGGAAATCG
>JANXSQ010000018.1 GCA_025356595.1 Janthinobacterium sp.
CGCGGCGCCGCTGCCGCCCGGCGCGGGGTCCTTAGAAGGTGTAGCCGACCTGCGGCGTCTTGTCTTCCAGCGCGTCGAGCAGGCGCACCAGCGGTTTCAGGTCCTTGTAGCGGTTGGCGGTCTTGCGCACGTAGTCGAGCACGGTCGGCAAGTCCTTCATCAGGTGGGCCTTGCCGTCGCGGTAGTTCAGGCGCGCGAACAGGCCGAGGATCTTCAGGTGGCGCTGCAGGGCCATGAATTCGAAGTCGCGGTAGAAGGCGTCGATGTCGGGGTTGACCGGCAGGCCGGCCGTCTTGGCGCGCTGCCAGTAGCGGATCACCCAGTCCAGCACCAGCTCCTCGTCCCATTGGATGTAGGCGTCGCGCAGCAGCGAGGCCAGATCGTAGGTGACGGGGCCGTAGACGGCGTCCTGGAAGTCGAGGATGCCGGGATTGCCCTCGTCCGTGCGCATCAGGTTGCGCGAATGGTAGTCGCGGTGCATGAAGACCTGCTGCTGCGCCATGGCGTTGCCGAGGATGGCCTCGAAGACGCCGTTCAGCTGCGCCGTCTGGGCTTCGCTGAGCGTGGCGCCCAGGTGCTTGCCGATGTACCACTCGGGGAACAACATCATTTCGCGCAGCATGAAGGCGCGGTCGAATTCGGGCAGCACGTCGGGCTGGCTGTGGCGCTGGATCTTGACCAGCGACTCCAGCGCCTCGGCGTACAGCACGGCCGCGTTGTCGTGGTCGAGCGCCTGCAGATAGGTGGTCTCGCCCAGGTCGGAGAGCAGCAGGAAGCCCTGTTCCAGGTCTTGCGCGACGATCTCGGGGACGTTCACGCCGGCCGCCTTGAGCAGCGCGGCGACCTTGACGAAGGCGGCCACGTTCTCGCGCTCGGGCGGCGCGTCCATGACGATCAGGGTGGCGCCGTGGGCGCCGCCGGCCAGCGTGTCGACGCGGAAGTAGCGGCGGAAGCTGGCGTCGCTCGAGGCCGGCCGCGCCGAGGCCGGCAGCACCAGGTTCAAGCCGGCCAGCCAGGCGTGCAAGAGGGGCAGGCGGGTGTCGGCGGGGGCCGGCGCGGAAGGGGAAATGGGGGTGGTTGACATAAAGCGCGCTGTGGAATCCGGTTGATTGTGAGGAGGGCGGGAGCTTCCATGCCGGAATCGCCCATCCCTGAGAGCCGTGCCTGCGACCTTCGCCGCACACGGCTCAAGCATAACAAAAGTCCCTGGGCGGGAGCGGTTTTACAACTTGCGCGGCGCGGCGGTGCGCTGGGGCATGGCGGTTCGGGTGCAATAATACGCGATTTTGCGGGCCCCGGAGCGCCCCGCCGGCGGATATTCGCCGGCGGGGCGGGGCCCGCTGCGCGCGCGGCGCGGATGCGCGGCGGCGCTCGGCGGCGCCCGGCGCGGGGGCGCTGTCATGATTAGATACAATACCGCGTGGATGGCGGCTCAGGCGGCTTGGGAAATCGGGTATGATTGCACCCTGATTGCCGTACTCAAGTGCATAGCCTGAAATTGCAAGTAGTTAAGCCGGTTCCCGAGTTGGAACTTTTATTTTGCCCGAGCCGTGTGCGGCGCAAGTCGCGCGCCCGGCTCCCCGGGGGGAGGATTCCAGCAATGAGGTCCACTTACCCTACAATCCAAAAATCGCCTGCCATGGTGTTTCACCTCTTCTTTTCATGAGCTGGTTTACAGCCCCCCCATCGTCGCAGCGCTGGGCTTTCGCCCTGAGCGCCCTGGCCGCGGCCCTTGCCGCGGTGCCCGGCCACGCCCAGACGCCCAAGCGCGCCGCCAACGTCGAGGACAAGAACGCGCCGACGCTGTTGCGCGCCGAGTCCATCAGCGGGCGCCCGGAGCGCGAGCTGACGCTGGAGCGCGACGCCGAGGTGGTGCGCGACAAGACCCGCCTGACGGCCGACCGCGCCTGCTACCAGCAGGTCGAGGACGAGGTCGACGCCAGCGGCCATGTGCGCATGTGGCGCTTCGGCGACTACTACACGGGCGACCTGCTGAAGCTGAACCTGGAGACTGGGCGCGGCTTCCTGCTCAATCCGACCTACAAGATCGCCCTCGGCAACGGCCAGGGCAAGGCCGAGCGGGTCGACTTCATCAACCCGGAGGAGGCCGACGTCGTCGACGGCACCTACAGCACCTGCGAGGGGCCGAATCCGGACTGGTATCTGAAGTCGAGCACGCTGAACCTGGACACCGGGCGCGACGTCGGCACCGGCGGCAAGACCGTGGTCTACTTCAAGAACGTGCCCATCCTCGGCACGCCGGCCATCTCCTTCTCGCTGTCGGGCGCGCGCCGCTCCGGCTGGCTGGCGCCGACCCCCGGCTACGCGCCGAAGAACGGCTTCGAGCTGCTGATGCCGTACTACGTCAACATCGCGCCGAACCGCGACCTGACGCTGTACCCGAAATACATACAACAGCGCGGCATCCAGCTGGGCGCCAACGGCCGCTACATCGGCGAGACCTCGGCCGGCAACTACGCCGGCGACACCTACCTCGAGTATCTGCCGCACGACAAGCTGTACGGCGCCGACCGCTACGCCCTGACCTCGACCCACACGCAGGCGCTGGCGCCGGGCCTGTCCTACAGCTGGAACCTGCGCGCCGCCTCGGACGACGACTATCCGAGCGATTTCTCGAAGACCGTGGCCGGCAGCGCCGAGCGGCAGTTGCTGCGCGAGTTGCGCAGCGATTACCGCGGCGAGTACTGGAGCCTGACGGCGCGCGTGCAGAACTACCAGGTGCTGCAGGATCCGGGCGCGGCGGCGAATCCGAGCCTGACCGTGCAACGCCCCTACGACCGCCTGCCGGCGCTGAATTTCCACGCCGGCCGCTTCGACGTGCTGGGCGGTTTCGACTGGTCCGCCGACAGCGAGCTGACGCGTTTCTGGCATCCCGACCTGGTGCGCGGCAACCGCCTGGTGGCCGTGCCGCAGGTGAGTTATCCGATCATCAGCCCGGGCTATTTCATCACGCCCAAGCTGATGCTCAACGCCAGCGCCTACCAGCTCGACGACAACGCCGTCACCAACGGCCAGTTCAAGGAGCGCTCGCTGACGCGGGCCATCCCCACGGTCTCGCTGGACGGCGGCCTGATGTTCGAGCGCGACGCCAAGCTGTTCGGCCGCGCCGTCACGCAGACGCTCGAGCCGCGCCTGTTCTACGTCTACACGCCCTACCGCGACCAGAGCGCCTTCCCGCTCTTCGACACGGCCGACGCCGGCTTCAACCTGACGCAGATCTTCAGCGAGAACCGCTTCATCGGCCCGGACCGCATCGGCGACGCCAACCAGCTGACGGCGGCGCTGACCTCGCGCTTCCTGGAGGCGAACGGCGCCGAGCGCCTGCGCCTGACCTTCGGCCAGCGCTTCTATTTCAACGAGCAGAAGGTGCAACTGGGCGCGCCGGCGGCGGGCTTGCCGGTGACCCATTCGGACATGCTGCTGGCCGCCACCGGGCGCATCTCCGAGACCTGGGGCTTCGACAGCGCGATGCAGTACAACCCCAGCGAGAGCCGCATGATGAGCTCGAACGTCACCGCGCAATGGCAGCCGGCGGCGAAGAAGGTGCTGAACCTGAGCTACCGCTACCAGCGCGGCAGCCTGCGCAACGCCGAGGTGTCGAGCCAGTGGCCGCTGTCGACGCGCTGGTACGGCGTCGGCCGGATCAGTTATTCCGTGCTCGACAAGCGTATCATCGAGAGTCTCGTCGGCCTCGAATACAAGGGCGACTGCTGGGTCTTCCGCATGGGCGCGCAGCGCTTCGTGACGACCTCGCAGACGGTGTCGACGCCGGTGTTCTTCCAGCTCGAACTGACCGGCCTGTCGAGCAACCTGGGCGTGGGCGCGAATTCGCTGGAAATGCTGGCGAAGAGCATCCCCGGCTATCAACGGCTGAGTCCGGCCACCCGCTAGCGCCGACGCCGGCCGCGCCCACGAGGGGCGGCCGGCGGCGGCGGTTTTTTATCCACCTGACCTCATGAGCGCTCTACACATTATGCGTAATGCCAGTATGCACCAACTCAAAATCGCCGCGGTTTTGCTGTGCGCCCTGTCCGGCGCCACCGCCACCAATGTCTGGGCGCAGGCCGCCGCGGCCGCTCCGGCCGCCCCGTCCAGGGCCGTCGGCATCGATTCGATCGCCGTCGTCGTCAACGACGACGTCATCACGCGCAATGAACTGGCGGCCCGCATCAAGACCGTCGAACGGCGCATGAAGGCGCAGAACGTGGCGCTGCCCGAGCCGGCCGACCTGCAGCGGCAGATGCTCGAACGGATGATCGTCGAGCGCGCGCAACTGCAACTGGCCAAGGAAATGGGCGTGCGGGTCGACGACACCACGCTCGACCGCGCCATCGGCCGCATCGCCGAGCAGCAGAAGATGAGCGTGCAGGACCTGCGCAACCAGATGGAGAAGGAGGGCACCACCTTCGCCGCCTTCCGCGAGGAGATCCGCGAGGAGATCATCATGCAGCGCCTGCGCGAACACGAGGTGGACGCCAAGCTGCAGATCTCCGACGCCGAGGTCGACAACTTCATGTCCGCCGAACAGGCCGCCGCGCGCGAGCAGGTCGAGCTGAACCTGGCGCAGATCATGGTGCACATCCCGGACAATTCCTCGCCCGAGCAGATCGCCGCGCGGCGCGCCCGCGCCGAGGACGTGATGCGCCAGTTGCGCACCGGCGCCGACTTCGCCAAGATGGCCGCCACCTATTCCGACGCCGCCGACGCCCTGAAGGGCGGCGACATCGGCTGGCGCAGCCCGGAGCGCCTGCCGCCCCTGTTCGCCGAACAACTGGGCAAGCTCAAGCCCGGCCAGGTCACGCCCATCATCAAGAGCGCCGGCGCCTTCCACATCCTGAAACTGGTCGACAAGCGCAGCGCCGCCGACGCCCAGGCCGCCACGGCCGTGCAGCAGACGCACGTGCGGCACATCCTGATCAAGGTCACGCCGGCCGTCTCGGCCTCCGACGCCAAGCGCAAGCTGCTGGAGCTGAGGGAGCGCCTGGACAACAAGGCCGCCAAGTTCGAGGACCTGGCGCGCCTGTTCTCGACCGACGGCTCGGCCGCCAAGGGCGGCGACCTGGGTTGGTTGTCCCCGGGCGACACGATGCCGGAATTCGAGTCCGTCATGAACGCGCTCAAGCCGGGCGAGGTCAGCGCACCGGTCGAAACGAGCTTCGGCTTCCACCTCATCGAGGTGATGGAGCGCAAGAGCGACGACGCCTCGAAAGAGAAGCAGCGCAACGCCGCCCGCAACGCCATCCGCGAGCGCAAGCTCGAAGAGGCGACCGAGGACTGGCAGCGCCAGGTGCGCGACCGCGCCTACGTCGAATTCCGCGCGGAAGAGAAGTAAGCCCCATGGGAGCGCACGCATGAGCAGCCAGCCCGCCCGCCGCGCCACGGCGCGCCCGGTCCTCGCCGTCACCACGGGGGAACCGGCCGGCATCGGTCCGGAAATCGCGCTGCGGGCGGCCTGGGCGCTGCGCGAGGAGGTCAATTGCGTGCTGCTGGGCGACGCCGCCTTCCTGGCGCTGACGGCCTCCCTGATCGATCCCGAGATCCGCCTGGCGGCGCTGTCGCTGCAGGCGGTGCGCAACGGCGGCCTGCCGCACTTCGGCAGCGGGCGCATCGCCGTCATCGACGTGCCGCTCGAGGCGCACGTCGTGCCCGGCGTGCTGGACAAGGAAAACGGCCGCGCCGTGCTGGCCATGCTGGACGCCGCCGTCGAAGGCGTGGCGGCCGGCTGGTACCAGGCCATCGTCACCGCGCCGCTGCAAAAAAGCACCATCAACGAGGCCGGCGTGGCCTTCTCCGGCCACACCGAGTACCTGGCCGAGAAGACCGCCACGGCGCGGGTGGTGATGATGCTGGCCGGCCAGCCGCAGGGCGCCGCTGCGCCGCTGCGCGTGGCGCTGGCGACCACCCACCTGCCGCTGGCGGCGGTGCCGGCGGCCATCACCGCCGCCTCGCTGGCGACGACGCTCGACATCATCCACCACGATCTGCGGCACAAATTCGGCATCGCCGCGCCGCGCATCCTGGTGACCGGCCTGAACCCGCACGCGGGCGAGGGCGGTTATCTGGGACGCGAGGAAATCGACACCATCGCGCCGGCCATCGCGGCGGCGCAGGCGCGCGGCATCGACGCGCGCGGCCCGTATCCGGCCGACACCCTGTTCCAGCCGAAACACCTGGCCGGGGCCGACTGCGTGCTGGCCATGTACCACGACCAGGGCTTGCCGGTGCTGAAATACGCCACCTTCGGGCGCGGCGTCAACATCACCCTGGGCCTGCCGCTGATCCGCACCTCGGTCGACCACGGCACGGCGCTCGACCTGGCCGCGCGCGGCCTCGGCCTGGCCGACTGCGCCAGCATGGAAGAAGCGATCCACACCGCCGTGCGGATGCTGCAAGCGTCCGCCGGCAAGGGCGCCGCCTGACGGCGCCTCCCACCCCCTCACGAAAACACTACGATGAAACACATTGCCCGCAAGCGCTTCGGCCAGAATTTTCTGCACGATAAATACGTGCTCGACAACATCACCGCCGCCATCGCGCCGCAGGCCGACGACACCCTGGTCGAAATCGGCCCCGGCCTGGGCGCCATGACGGAGCAATTGCTCAAGCTGCTCAACACAATGCACGTCGTCGAGCTGGACCGCGACCTGGTGGCGCGCCTGGAAAAGACCTTCAACCCGGCCAAGCTGACGATACACGCGGGCGACGCGCTGAAATTCGACTTCGCCGCCATTCCCGTACCGGAAGGCAAGAAGCTGCGCGTGGTCGGCAACCTGCCCTACAACATCTCCAGCCCGCTGCTGTTCCGCCTGGCCGAGATCGCCCCGTTGGTGCAGGACCAGCATTTCATGCTGCAAAAGGAAGTCGTCGAGCGCATGGTGGCCGAGCCGGGCAGCAAGACTTACGGCCGCCTGTCGGTGATGCTGCAATGGCGCTACAAGATGAGCCTCCTGTTCATCGTCCCGCCGACCGCCTTCGACCCGCCGCCGAAGGTGGAATCGGCCATCGTCCGCATGATCCCGCTCGAACAGCGCCTGCCCTGCGACCAATTGACGCTGGAAGCGGTCGTCATGAAAGCCTTCTCGCAGCGCCGCAAAGTGATCCGCAACTGCCTGGCCGGCATGTTCACCGAAGCGCAGATCATCGAAACCGGCATCGACCCGACCATGCGCCCCGAAACCGTCGGCCTAGTCCAATACGTCGCCCTGGCCAACCTGCTGAAACCGGTCTAAGACCCAAAACCGGAAAACCGGGGACAGACCATAATGCCGCTAAGTTAAGCTTTCTTGGTTAGCCGTTTCTCTGGATATCGTTGTGCCACCGCTTTAACGACCCGGTCGAATTTTCGTCCGGGTCGCTGCGCTTTCAGGTCGAGCACCAACCTCTCGCGCAGTCGCTTGAGC
>JANXSQ010000058.1 GCA_025356595.1 Janthinobacterium sp.
GTCAGAACGGACATGGCAGGCAGCGGGAGTAAAAATCCACACTGACGGCCGCGCTTTTAATACAATGTCAAGTATATATTTAATAATATTGATAATAAATGATTTAATCGCACATAATTTCCTTAACTTGGGTGGATTGGCTGGTGAATGCCCATGTATGTCTCAGGCGCGACTTTTCCAGTTAGTTGAGCGAATGCTTTTCGAGCCTGAGATATCCTTGGATCGAAATTTCCGTTCAGAAGCTTGTTTTCGAAATGTTGAGAAAATTTCGCCCGGATGCTTCCCAAATGGTCGTAAGCATCAATGAAGTCAGATTTCTGCAACGTCTTCTTAACTTCAAAGATGCATAGAACGTTTTCGATATCATAATAATATTGCTCAGTGAGGCCGTATCTATCGCCTACCCCAGATACCAACATGCAATCAATTTGCTGCGGCAAACGTTCATTGCCCATCTTTACAAAACCCTTCACGACCCTCAGGTCGAGAGATTTCGGAATCACAAACTCTTTGTCGACACCTTGTTTGGTAATCTCTTCATACGCCTCACCTAACGTCGGCATGTGGGGCATATCGTATTGAGCGAGTTTCGAGGACTCTTCTTGAATAAATTTTTCGAGAAGTTCAGAAGCGTAGGAAATCATAAATTTTCAAAACTATTCAATCTCTATGAGGGTCTGTTAAAAACATCGAAATACTGCTTGAAAAACAGGAAAATTGATGAGAGTTTGCACATTCTCTCAGGAAAAATGTTGTATTTTTATAAGGCCCTCATAGGGGCTGAACGGTTACAAACTTTCAAAGTTAATTTAACAACGAGAAATTTCGCTATCTGCTTAATTTAGAATCACCCGAATCGCGACATCTAACCAATTTGCACCACTCAATTTTATGAAATTGACGCACATTTCGGACACTTCACAAGCCCCGTATGACCGATCGTCCAACCGCAACTCTCCGCCATTGCTGCGGCCCTTACCGACCATTCATCCATAGGGTCGGCAGCAACCTCGTCAAACTCAAAAAACTCGCGACATCCATATGATTCACAGGTAAGAAAAAATTGACAGAACAGCATTTCTTGCAATAAATTATTCATTGGATATTTACATGTGATTTGTAATTGTGCGTATATGGCAAAGCGGCATGTATTTTGAAGGACGGAGAGACGCATTGATTTAATCGCCCAAAAAATCATCATGGCGTTAATTTTTGACATCGAACTGTGCAGGTACACCGCACCATACCATCGCAAAAACGTCACACCAAAGAATGCCCACCCAATGCCGATTCACCAGCCAAGACATTCCTACCGGGAATTATTTATTATAAGCCACATGCAGAACACGACCATCGCTATTTGCGCCTACTCAGGCGCCTCCAGCAACTCCACCGTCACCTGCATCTCGGTCGGCGCCAATGCCGGCCCGAACTGGCTGAAGATCGCCACGTTGGCGGCGTCGTGTCCGTAGGCGACGGCCACGCGGCCGCCGCGCGGCGCGTCCTGGGTCGCATCGAAGGTGTACCAGCGCCCGCCCACGTAGGCCTCGAACCACGCATGCAAATCCATCGGCGCGAGGCCGTGCAAATAGCCCACCACCATGCGCGCAGGAATGCACAGGCCGCGGCACAAGGCAATGCCCAGATGCGCCAAGTCGCGGCACACGCCCTCGCGCCGCTGGTTGACGTCGCTGGCCGCCATGTGGTCGTGGATCGAGGCCGAATTGAAGCGCACCTCGCGCCGTATCCAGTCGCTGATGCAGGCAACCTGGTCGTATCCCGGCGCGACGCCGGCCACCATGCCGCTGGCCATCTCAAAGAACTGCTCGGATTCGCAATAGCGGCTGGGCAGCAGGTAGGTCAGCACGGCGTCGGGCAGGTTCTGCACGTCGACGAAGGGGGCGCCGGGCGCGACGTCGATGGCGTCCGCCGTCATCACGTCGGCCGAGGTGCGGATCGAAAACTCGCCGGGCGGCGCGATCAGGCGCTGGCACAGGTTGCCGTAGGCGTCGGTGAATTCGACCACCGGCACGCTCGGCGTCAAGGTGTACGTTTCCCGCGCCACCCATTGCTGCGCGCCGCTGCGGGGCCGCAGCATCAGGATGAAGGGGGTCGCACTACCGATGGTGAATTTCAAGTTGCAACTAGTGCGTAGCCACATGTAAGACTCCTCTTGCCGCCGGAACATCAACACCTTTTTGGTGCGCATGGCCGGACGGCCCTGATTTCATGGTGCGTCGCAGCATTATTTTAGTGCAAAAATTACAAGTCCCCTTCCCGGCCCTCAAGCGGATTCCTGCAGCGCCGAAGGCACCAGGAAGTCACCACTGATGCGGTTACCCAACTCTTCGATCGAGGCCAGGAAGCTGGTCAGGAAATCGTGCAAGCCTTCTTCGAGGATGTCCTCGATCAGGGCGAACTGCAGCGTGGCGTGCAGTTTTCCGGCCAGCCGCTCGGTGTCCTGCGACAGCTCGTTGCGGATATCCTGCAGGTTGGCGACGACGGCGGCCATGCAGGCCACCAGGGAGCGCGGCATCTTCGCTTGCAGGATCAGCAGTTCGGCCACCCGCGCCGGGGTGATCGCGTCGCGGTAGACCTTGCGGTAGTTTTCGAAGGCCGACACGGAGCGCAGCAGGGCCGCCAGGTAGTAGAACTCGCGCTGCACGCCGGCGTTGCCGGTCTCGGCCGCCTGGAACTTGAACTTGACGTCGAGGATGCGCGCCGTGTTGTCGGCCCGTTCGAGGATGGTGCCCAGGCGGATGAAGCTCAGCGCCTCGTCCTGCATCATGGTGCCGATCGTGACGCCCCGCGACAGGTGGGAGCGATGCTTGACCCATTCGAGGAACTGGCCGGGATTGTGCTCGAGCAGGCCGCTCTTGAGGTGGTGCTGCAGCTCCAGCCAGGTGGTGTTTTCGGTTTCCCACACTTCGGTGGTGAGCGTGCCGCGCACCGCCCGGGCACTCTCTCGCGCGCCCGTCAGGCAACGGGCGATCGAGGAGGGGTTGTCCGGATCGCGCACCATGAAGTCGAGCACTTCCTTTTGCGTCAGGGCGCTGTATTTGGCGTCGAAGGCTTCCTCCAGTTCGGACACGCCCAGCATGGCGCGCCAGCCCTGTTGCGCCGACTGCGCCGATTGCGGCATCAGCGAGTATTGCACGCGCACGTCGAGCATGCGCGCCGTGTTTTCCGCCCGTTCGGTGTAGCGGGCCATCCAGAACAAATGATCTGCGGTGCGACTGAGCATCTTAATTCTCCAATATCCAGGTGTCTTTGGTCCCGCCGCCCTGCGACGAATTCACCACCAGCGAGCCTTCTTGCAACGCCACGCGGGTCAGCCCGCCCGGCACCATCGACACGGTCTTGCCCGACAGCACGAAGGGGCGCAGGTCGATATGCCGCGGCGCGACGCCCGATTCGACATAGGTCGGGCAGGCCGACAGCGCCAGCGTCGGTTGGGCGATGTAGCCGGAGGGATTGGCCAGCAGGCGCAGGCGGAACTGTTCGATTTCGGCCTTGGTCGAGGCCGGCCCGACCAGCATGCCGTAGCCGCCGGCGCCGTGCACTTCCTTGACCACCAGTTCGGGCAGATGGGCCAGGGTGTAGGCCAGGTCTTCCGCCTTGCGGCACTGGTAGGTCGGTACGTTGTTGAGGATGGGCTTTTCGCCCAGGTAAAACTCGATCATCTCCGGCACGAAGGGGTAGATCGATTTGTCGTCCGCCACGCCGGTGCCGATCGCGTTCGCCAGGCCGACCCGGCCGGCCCGCACGGCGTCGAGCAGGCCCGGCACACCCAGAGTGGAATCGGCGCGGAAGGCGCGCGGATCGAGGTAGTCGTCGTCGATGCGGCGGTATATGACGTCGACGCGCTTCGGTCCGCGCGTGGTGCGCATGTAGACGGTGTCGTCGTCCACATACATGTCCTGCCCCTCCACCAGCGAGACGCCCATTTGCTGGGCCAGGAAGGCGTGCTCGAAATAGGCCGAGTTGTGCATGCCGGGCGTCATCACGACGACGGTCGGATCGTTGATGCCTTGCGGGGCCACGGTGCGCAGGTTGTCGAGCAGCAGGTCGGGGTAATGGTCGACCGGCGCCACCCGGTTGCGCGCGAACAGCTCGGGGAACAGGCGCATCATCATCTTGCGGTCTTCCAGCATGTAGGAGACGCCGGAGGGTACCCGCAGATTGTCTTCGAGCACGTAGAATTCGCCCGCCCCGGCCCGCACGATGTCGACCCCGGCGATGTGGGCGTAGATGTCGGAGGGCACGTCGATGCCCTGCATGGCCGGCCGGTATTGGGCGTTGTTGAGGATCTGTTCGGCCGGGATGATGCCCGCCTTGAGGATGTTCTGCTCGTGATAGACGTCGTGCAGGAAGCGGTTCAGCGCCGTGACGCGCTGTACCAGGCCGGCTTGCAACTGGGTCCACTCGGCCGCGTCTATGATGCGCGGAATGATGTCGAAGGGGATCAGTCTTTCCTTGCCGGCGTTGTCGCCGTACACCGCGAAGGTGATGCCGACGCGCTGGAAGATGAGCTCGGCTTCCGCCCGTTTCTGGGCGATCAGATGGGGCGGCTGAAGCTTCAACCAATCCGCGAACTCGCGATAATGCGTGCGCACGGTCGCCTCGGTGGAATTCATTTCGTCGTAAAAATTGGCCATAGATTCCTCCTTGTGCCCGGAACCACATTCAAGAAACGTGCCAGCTGCGCGCGCCGCAAGGGGGCGGGTGTTTTTGCGCCGAAGGGAACGGGACGGCGCGGCGCGCAGTTTTATTGCGGGTACGAATCATGCTTACCGATACAGGAATCGCTTCGGCGAGGGCGCCAGACGCCGCCGTTCAACTGCCCACATCGAAAGGCACCATCGCATGGCTATCCGTATCGCGCTGCACCACAAGACCAGTTACCGCTATGACCACCCGGTCAGCCTGTCGCCGCATGAAGTGCGCCTGCGTCCGGCGCCGCACGCGCGCACGCCCATCCTGTCGTATTCGCTGAGCGTGCAGCCGCAGGACCATTTCATCAACTGGCAGCAAGACCCCTACGGCAACTACATCGGCCGCTTCGTCTTCCAGGAGAAATCGGACCGGCTCGAATTCACGGTCGACCTGGTGGCCGACATGACGGTCATCAATCCCTTCGATTTCTTCGTCGAGAAATACGCCGAATCGTTTCCCTTCGTCTACCCGGCGCAACTGACGGCCGAACTGAGCGCCTATCTGCAGGCCGAGCCGCCCGGCCCGCTCCTGCTCGACTGGGTGGCGGCGGCGCGCCGCGAGCTGCTGGCCGCGCCGATGGCCACCAATGACTTCCTGGTCGCCATCAACCAGCGCCTGCAGGGCGACATCGCCTACCTGCTGCGCATGGAGCCGGGCGTCCAGACCCCCGAAGACACGCTGCGACTGCGCTCCGGCTCCTGCCGCGACACCGGCTGGCTGCTGGTGCAGATCCTGCGCGAGATGGGGCTGGCGGCGCGCTTCGTGTCCGGCTACCTGATCCAGTTGCGCGCCGACCAGCAGGCGCTCGACGGCCCCAGCGGCGCGGCCGAGGACTTCACCGACCTGCACGCCTGGACCGAGGTGTACATCCCCGGCGCCGGCTGGATCGGACTGGACCCGACCTCGGGCATGCTGGCCAGCGAAGGCCATATTCCGCTCGCCTGCACGGCCATGCCCTCCTCGGCGGCGCCGGTGTCGGGCTACACCGACAAGGCCGAAGTCACCTTCTTCCATGAAATGACGGTCACCCGCATCCACGAGGACCCGCGCGTGACCAAACCCTACACGGAAGCGGAGTGGCAGGCCATCAACCGCCTCGGCCAGCAGGTCGATGTCGACCTGAAGCGCCAGGACGTGCGCCTGACCCAGGGCGGCGAACCGACCTTCGTGTCCATCGACGACATGGACGGGGCCGAGTGGAACACCCTCGCCCACGGCGACAAGAAGCGCGAACTGGCCGGCAATCTGATGCACCGGCTGAAGAATCACTTCGCGCCCGGCGGCATGCTGCATTACGGCCAGGGAAAATGGTATCCGGGCGAGCCGCTGCCGCGCTGGGCGCTGAATATTTTCTGGCGCATCGACGGCCAGCCGATGTGGCTCGACGCCACCCTCTTTTCGGATGAACACGTGGACGACGGCTATGGCGCCGACGAGGCGGCCCGCTTCGCCGCCGAGCTGGTCAAGTCGCTCGGCCTGCCCGCCAACAGCGCCATCGCCGCCTATGAAGACGTGCTGCTGCAGGCCCGGCGCGAGCAGTCCCTGCCGCTCAACCTGGACCCGCTGCAGGCCGACCTGAAGGCGCCCGAGGAGCGGCGTCGGCTGGCGCGCCTGCTCGAGCGCGGCCTCGGCCAGGTGGCCGGCTACGTGCTGCCGCTCAAGGCGCGCGACTACGACGCGGCCGTCACGCTGGGCACCACCTGGCGCACCTCCGCCTGGCCGGTGCGGCGCGAAAACCTCTACCTGATCGAGGGCGATTCGCCGATGGGCCTGCGCCTGCCGCTGGCCACCCTGCCGTGGGTGCTGCCCGAGGAGCGCGACGCCGGCTTCGACGTCGACCCGTTCGCCCCGCGCGACGCCCTGCCCGCCGAGAAAAAGGAGAAACGGCCTATCCTGGGCCTGGCCGCCGGCAAAACGGCCGAGCCGGCCGCGCGCGAAGTCATCCACACCGCCCTGTGCGTGGAGGTGCGCGCCGGCCGCCTGCACATCTTCATGCCGCCCCTGAAGCGCGTCGAGGACTATCTGGCGCTGGTGACGGCGGTGGAAGGCACCGCCGCCAAGCTGAAAATGAAGCTGTGGATCGAAGGCTATCCGCCGCCGCGCGATCCGCGCATCAAGCTGCTCAGCGTCACCCCCGACCCGGGCGTGATCGAGGTCAACATCCATCCGGCGGCCAGTTGGAACGAGCTGGTCTACAACATGTCGACCTTGTACCAGGAGGCGCGCCTGACGCGCCTGGGCACGGAGAAATTCATGCTCGATGGCCGCCACACCGGCACCGGCGGCGGCAACCACGCCACGCTGGGCGGCGCCACCGCAGCGGACAGCCCGATGCTGCGCCGTCCGGACCTGCTCAAGAGCCTGATCACCTACTGGCAGAACCATCCCGCGCTGTCCTACCTGTTCTCCGGCACCTTCATCGGACCGACCAGCCAGGCGCCGCGGGTGGACGAGGCGCGCGACGACAATCTGTACGAACTGGCGATCGCCTTCCAGCAGATGGACCAGGTGCTGCCCACCATGCAGGAGGGCGACAAGCCCTGGATGGTCGACCGCCTGCTGCGCAATATGCTGGTCGACCTGACCGGCAACACGCACCGCTCCGAGTTTTCGATCGACAAACTGTATTCGCCGGACGGGCCGACCGGCCGCCTCGGCCTGGTCGAATTCCGCGCCTTCGAAATGCCGCCGCACGAGCGCATGAGCCTGCTGCAAATGCTGCTGCTGCGCGCCTTGGTTGCGCGCTTCTGGCGTGAACCTTATCGTGCCAAATTGGTGCATTGGGGCACTGCATTGCACGATCGTTGGATGTTGCCCCATTTTGTGGCGCAGGATATTCGCGATGTGGTCAAGGATTTGCGCGCTTCCGGTTATGCGTTTGAAGAAAAATGGTTCGACCCGTTTATTGAATTCCGCTTCCCGCGTTTCGGTACGGTGGTGTACGAAGGCGTCGAGATGGAATTACGCCAGGCCATCGAACCGTGGAATGTGCTGGGCGAAGAAGTCGGCGCCGGCGGTACCGCGCGTTATGTGGATTCCTCGGTCGAGCGCATGCAGCTGCGGGTGCGCGGCCTGACCGACGGTCGGCACATCGTCAGCTGTAACGGCCGGCCGCTGCCGTTGCATCCGACCGGTGTGCCGGGCGAATTCGTGGCCGGCGTGCGGTTCCGCGCCTGGAAACCCTGGTCTGGCCTGCACCCGACCATCGATGTGCACGGCCCGCTGACA
>JANXSQ010000060.1 GCA_025356595.1 Janthinobacterium sp.
GCCCGCCGCGCCCGGCCGCCGACGGCGTCGCCCGTCCGCCGCGCTACGGCGCCGAGGGCGAGAGCCGTCCGCCGCGCCGCGCGCCCGAGTCCGACGTGCGTTCGTCGATTGTGCCGACCGAGCGTGAGCGGGGCGGCCGCAGCGCCGGTCCGCTGCCGCGCCGCGAGAAAGCCGATCCCTGGTTCGCCAAGCCCTACGAGCCGGCCCAGACGATCGCGCCGGCGCCCGGCGGCGCTGCGCCGGTCGCCAAGCCGAAGCAGAAAGTGGCGGCCTTGCTGGGTGGTTTGCTGAAACACTAGTAGGGCGTCGTCCGGTTCGGGCGGCGTCGTTGATGGATTTGTCGGCGCTGCGCGGTGCAGCTGGCCAGCTTGCTGGCGCCGGTGAATTCCGCAATATCTGACGGCCCGCGCCGTCGTGCGCGCCATAGCGCCGGCCATTCCTCTGCCGGCGCTATGGCGCGTTTTTCGTTGTTGGCCGGGTGAATGGGGGCGGCGCGCGCAGTGGCGCTTGAGCAGGGCGTTTGTTTGGGGTTTTTTTGGAGGGCGAGCGGCGCGCAGAACGTCGTCGAACAATGCTTCGCGGGCGATCGACGCCATCCGCCGCGCCAGCCGCGATCAGCGGGACTGGCAAGCGCCCGATTGGCGCCGCAGGCTAAGCGCGCTTAGCCTGCGGCCGGAATTAGTCGACCATCCGTGCGCGATTCGTGATCCACCATTGCTGCATCAACGCAAACAGGCAGGCGAAGATGAATCCCAGCATGGCGCTCGCCAGCAGGGCTGTTGACAGCCGCGCGGTGCGGTTTTCCGGTAGGCTCGGCCCGGCGATGAATCGGCTTTTTTCCAAATATAGATTGATCGAGTTCTGGTTGTCGATGGTGATCTTGTTATAGACCTCTTTGACGAGTTCGTCATTCAAATTCTTTTTCTTGAAAACGCTTTCCTTGGTCGCTTCCAGCGCCCGTAGCACGCCCTCGCCCGATTTGTTGGCATCCAGCACAGTCTTGGCAAGGTCGTAATAGTCGCGCATCAGCAGGCTCTGCAGCTGTTCCCGCTTGGCCTGGTAAATGGCTTCTTCCGCTTCGCTGGCCTCGACCTCGGCCGTCATGAGTTGAGTCACTGGCGACAAGTAACGGGAGTTATCGTCCGTGATGCTGATGACTTGGGAGGCCGCCTGCGCGTCCGATCTTGGGTAGCGCGCCACGATTTGCTTCAGGTCGCTGATGCGCCTGCCGTATTCGGCGAGTTTCTGTTTGTTACTGATAATGTCATTATCGAGCTTGGTGATTCTTGCCGTGATTTCAGTGTGTTTGAAGCGCAGCGCGTCGGAATAAATCAGGTAAATAATGCTGTCCATCGTGTAGCGACCCAACAGGGCAACAACGCGCTGGGCGTTCTCGGGGCTGCTGGCCGTGTAGTTGATGCGTAGGCCGATTACGTTATTGCTGCTTTCCTTGGGTTGCTCCATCAACTCCTTGGCATCGAGCTTGGTGAACGGGTAGATTGGCTCGACCATAGTGCTGAGACCCTGCTCGCTAGCGATCGCGGCACGCAGATTGGCAATGCCGGCCGTACCGTCGAGTTTGTTCGCCTGCACAAAATCATCGAAGCGGCCGCGGGTGCTAAATGCTGCCGAATAGCGCTTGTAGTCGCCGAGCACAATACCGGGAGCGATTTCCTTGATATCTTTTAATCTTGGATTTTTTTCTTTTGGCAAGGGTATGGGGCCGCCGAACTGCAAAAAACCCTCACTCTTGTATTTGGCGAAATAGAGCGTTCCGGCCAAGCCCAGTACGACGCTGGCGGCGGTGACGCCGACGATCATGCGGCGCGCATGCCATAATTTGGCAAGAAGGTCGGTCAGGGAAATCGCCTCTTCCGCATATTGTTTGTTGTTCTGGGTCAACTCTTCCTGCTTTTCCATTGTGTTGTTTCTCAAATTGTATGTGGATTAATCATAAGCTAAAAGGAGCGGATACGTCCGCTCAACTTTTTGTGCGGAGGGCGGAGGCCGGGCGTCGCGCGCGATCAGCGCAGCGCCGGCGCCTTGTTCTTTTCGGACCAGATCAGGTCCTCAATGCCGCACTGCGGCGCGTATTCCTTCACCGCCCGCAACAAGACCGCCCGCACATCCTCGTAGGCGAAGCGCGTGCAGGCGTCGTCCAGTTCGAGCAGGAGCGCCTGCAACTCGGCGCGCGGTAATTCGGATTCCTGCGCGCGCATGATCAGCGGGTGCTCGGTGCCCTCGACATTGTCGCCGATGAGCAATTCCTCGTACAGCTTCTCACCGGGGCGCAGGCCGACGTGTTCGATTTCTATGCCGTCGGGTGCCGCCTTGCTGCGCACCTCCAGCCCGCTCAGATGCACCATGCGCTCGGCCAGATCCATGATCTTCACCGGCGCGCCCATGTCGAGCACGAAGACGTCGCCGCCTTCGCCCATCGCGCCGGCCTGCAGCACCAGTTGCGCCGCTTCGGGGATGGTCATGAAATAGCGCGTGATTTCGGGATGGGTCAGGGTGATGGGGCCGCCGGCCATGATCTGCTTGCGGAACAGCGGCACGACGGAACCGGAGGAACCCAGCACGTTGCCGAAGCGCACCATGCAAAAACGTGTCTTGCCGCGCTCCTGCGCGAAGGCCTGCAGGATCAGTTCGGCCAAGCGCTTCGTCGACCCCATCACGTTCGTCGGGCGCACGGCCTTGTCGGTGGAGATCAGCACAAAACACTTGACCCCCGCCTCCATCGCCGCCTGGGCGATGCTGAGCGTCCCGAAGACGTTGTTGCGCACCCCCTCGATGGGGTTGTGCTCGACCAGCGGCACATGCTTGTAGGCCGCCGCGTGGTACACCGTCTCGACCGTGAAGGTGCGCATGATCATGCGGCATTTTTCGGTGTCGAGCACGGAGCCCAGGAAGGGCAGCAATTCAATCTCCAGCGCATGCGCGCTCTTCAATCCCTTCAGCTCCTGCTTGATCGAATACAGCGCGAATTCCGACATTTCCAGCAAAATCAGCCGGGACGGCTGCAGGCGGATGATCTGGCGGCACAGCTCGGAGCCGATCGAGCCGCCGGCGCCCGTCACCATCACCGATTTTCCGGTGATGCAGGTGGCGATCAGATTCAAGTCCGGCGCCACCTGGTCGCGCCCCAGCAGATCCTCGATTTCGATGTCGCGCACGTCCTGCAGGCGCAATTCGCCGCTGACCAGGCTTTCCACCGGCGGGGTCACCTTGATCTTGACTTTCAATGGTTCGATCTTGTCGAGGATGCGCTTTTGCCGGCTCTTCGGCACGGACGGCATGGCCAGCAGGATTTCGCTGATTTTCAGCTTGCCGATCAGTTTCGGCAGATTCGCGGCGGGATACACGCGCACCCCGGCGATCGAGGCGCCGCGCAGCTCGGCCTTGTCGTCGATGAAGGCCACGGGCAGGTATTCGTGGCCGGCGCGCAGGGCGCTCGCCAACTGGGTGCCGGCCTTGCCGGCGCCATAGATGGCCACGCGCACGA
Source organism: Janthinobacterium sp. (assembly GCA_025356595.1). Taxonomy (GTDB): domain Bacteria; phylum Pseudomonadota; class Gammaproteobacteria; order Burkholderiales; family Burkholderiaceae_D; genus Janthinobacterium. The sequence continues at coordinate 3,506 of JANXSQ010000060.1, forward strand.
CCGTCTGCCGCCCCTTTGCGTGCAGCAGAAAGCCGCGCGTCAAAAAACGGCTGGCCACCACATAGGTGATCGCGCTGATCCAGTAAATGCCGAACACGCCGCGCGACAGGCCGGCCATATGGGTGGCGAAGGCGGCCAGGGCCACCAGCGTCGCGACCGAAAGGGTGACGCCGAGAATCACGACATAGACAATTTTCTGGTCGATGAAGCGGATCACCGCCCGATACAGGCCGAGCCGGATAAAAATGGGAATCGACACCAAAGGCGCCGCGATAATCAGCCACAAATAACTATGGTAGACATCCGCATTAATAACATCGTAGCGGAGAATAATGGCCAGGCAAAAAGTCAGCGGCAATAAAAACAAATCCGCCGTCGCTGCGATGATTTGCTTATGGAAACGGGATAAATCAAGAATTATTTTCATTTGGCAGACTGACAGCTGTCGAAGCAATCCATGGCTGAAGTGATCGACGCGTATGGTTCCATTTTTTTTCGTGCAGTAAAGGGCGCGGTTGATTTTCCGCTGCGTCGCGCGGGACGCCGCCGCGCTCGTGCGCCGGTCGGTCCTTGCGCGCGCCAGTGGCTTGGTGGGGCCGGGCATCCATTTCAGGCGGCCCGGCCACGCCAAAAAACGCTTTTCTCGCCGTTCTCAGCCGTGTGGCGGGGCAGCGTTGGAGGCGGTCTTGCACGCTTGAATGAGGAGGGCATGATAGCGTGCCAAGGTTAATTTCGCAACGCCCATCCCAAACGGACACGGCGGCAATGTGGCGCGCATTGCGCGAACCCGCCTGGCGACGGCCCGGGCCATATTCACGCGGCCTGCGCCGCCCTTTTTTCCCGCGTGGAGCCACCTTCCCCGAGGGGGGGGCATGCCCGATCCGCCGCAGCGCGCCGTATCGGGGCAATCCGGTTTGGACGGCCGGAGCGCGGGTTTGCGCCGCGCCGCTTTCCGGTGGCGGGGCGGCGGCGCGCAGGGCAATCCACCCAAGTTAAGGAAATTATGTGCGATTAAATCATTTATTATCAATATTATTAAATATATACTTGACATTGTATTAAAAGCGCGGCCGTCAGTGTGGATTTTTACTCCCGCTGCCTGCCATGTCCGTTCTGAC
>JANXSQ010000063.1 GCA_025356595.1 Janthinobacterium sp.
GTCAGAACGGACATGGCAGGCAGCGGGAGTAAAAATCCACACTGACGGCCGCGCTTTTAATACAATGTCAAGTATATATTTAATAATATTGATAATAAATGATTTAATCGCACATAATTTCCTTAACTTGGGTGGATTGCCATGGCAGCGGGCAGCAAGCCACCAGAAGCGGTACCCGCTATCGTGAGACAGGCGCGGGGAATCGTAGAAGACCAGCGCATGCTCGATACTATGATCAGCCGCCTGTCGCCGGAGCTACAAAAAGCACTGAATGATGCATCGAAAAAACTGGAGCAGGAGAAAGCACATCCGTGAAAATAATCATCCGAGGTGACACTCAAACCGGAATGCGACCGCATGGCGCGCTTGGCGGAGCATGATCCGAACGGCCACAAAAAATGGCATGAGACAGGCGGCAACTACCTTGATATTTACCGTTTTCTTGATGGAAGAGTCCACTTTGGCATGATGAAGTGGTTTGGAAAAAAGTTTTTCTCGTCTATTTATCGGAGAGTCCCATGTCTGCTATTCAGTTCCCATATCGGCAATATTTATTGATTTCCGCCGTCTTATTCATATCTGCTTGTGCGACCCAAAAAGATATTCCGGCACCAACCGCGCCAGAGACAAAAAAACGTCAATTGTCGGAAGCCGATGGCATCACAGCGCCGCCGCAAAAGGCCTGGCAATGGGACGCGAACCGTTGGTTCACGGGGGAACTGGATCATCGTTGCCGTGGCCCGATAAGATTTGTCGACGAGAGGAATGGTATTGACAGCTACGTTGGCAACCAGAATGTGCCGACGATTATGTTCGCCAGCGACGATCCGGATGTAGTGCTGGCAGTATTGGACGGTTATATGAACCGGCTGGTCTTTTCGACCGACGGCGGCAGACACTTTGTTCAGGAAGTCAGAGGCCTCCCACACGATCAGAGCACCGCATTTGTCATAGTCAAGAGGGGTCATGTCTACGTGGGCATGAAGCTGTTCGGTTCGGACGGGTATTTCAAGTGGCAGCGCCCAGGATATCGCAATTCTTGGGAGAAAAAAGTGCCGGCGATCGAAGAGAGTCAACTCGTCATTCTCGAGGCTCCGCTCGACAAAGCGGGCGGCCGTATCGGCGGGTATATGATGGTGGCGCCGCGTGACTATCAATTTCACGACAAGCACGCGGACGGCGCGAGCGAATACATCAAACGCATCGACGATATCGAGTCCTTGGGTTTGCCGCACTCCACAGGCGCCGCGCCATCGGATACGTGCGGGAGGACGCTACCGCTACCACCTTGGTCATCGATGATGCCTAAGAAGGAATTGATCGAATTTTACGACTGGTATGCGGCCATGAAGGTGGCGCACCCCGGATGGGCGAATGCGGAAACCGATGAATTCATAGCATGGCACCGCAACTGGCATCGGGCCGTGCTGATTCCCGGTGCCACGACTCCCCCCCGTTGAAGCGATCGGCGATCGTCCCACAATGCCTGCCGGCGAGAAGAGGGGCGGCGAAAACCCCGTCCCGATGGCGCGCCCCTTTCATTTCCAGGCCAGCCTCAGGCTTGCAGACCGCCCAATGTCGCCGATTAGTTCGACGGCGTCGCCGTCGACAGCCGCAGGGAGTTGGCGTCGCTGCGAAACAGCATCGGCTGTTCACCCCGCGCCTGTTGCGCGTGCGCCTGCATGATGATCTTCTGTACACCGCCGTGCTCGGGCGATTTGGCGCAGACCGGGTCGGCGTTGGCGGCGTCGCCCGTCAGCGCCAGCGCCTGGCAGCGGCAGCCGCCGAAGTCTTTCTCTTTTTCCGGGCAGGCGCGGCACGGCTCCTTCATCCAGGCGTCGCCGCGGAAGCGGTTGAAGGCGTCGCTGTCGTACCAGATGTCGCGCACGCTATGTTCGGTGACCTTGGGGAAGACCATGCCCGGTATCGATTTCGCCGCGTGGCAGGGCAGGGCGGCGCCGTCCGCCGCCACCGCCAGGAACACAGAACCCCAGCCGTTCATGCAGGCCTTGGGCCTCTGTTCGAAATAGTCCGGCACCACGAACAGGATGCGTATCTTCTGGCCGAGCCTGGCGCGCTGCGCGTTGACGACCGCCTCGGCGCGCTGCAGTTGCTCGCGGGTCGGCATCAGTTGCGCCCGGTTCAGCAGGCCCCAGCCGTAGTATTGGGTGTTGGCCAGTTCCAGGTATTCGACGCCCATCTCGACCGCCATCTCGATGATGCGGCCGACGTGGTCGAGGTTGTAGCGGTGCAGCACCACGTTGAGCACCATCGGGTAGTCGTATTGCTTGATCAGGGCCGCCACCCGCGACTTCAGTTCGAAAGTCTTCGTGTGCGAGAGGAAATCGTTGATTTCCTTGGTCGAGTCCTGGAACGACAGCTGGATATGGTCGAGCCCGCAGTCGCGCATGCGCGCCAGGCGCGCCGCCGTCAGGCCGACCCCGGAGGTGATCAGGTTGGTGTAGAAGCCCAGTCGGCGGCCCTCGGCGATCAAGTCCTCGAGGTCGTCGCGCAGCAGCGGTTCGCCGCCGGAGAAGCCGAGCTGGGCCGCCCCCAGCGCGCGCGCCTGGCGCATCACGTCGATCCACTGCGCGGTGCTGAGCTCGGCGCGGTTGGTGGCGTAGTCGACCGGGTTGTAGCAGAACACGCAGTGCAGCGGGCAACGGTAGGTCAGTTCGGCCAGCAACCACAGCGGCGGGGCGATGGCGGCGCCGGCGGCGGGCTCAGTGTATCCAGCCGCGTTCATTGGCCACCTCCAGGAAGTCGCGCACGTCGCCGGCCAGGCCGTTGAGCGCAAACGTGGCTTCGATGTCGCGCGCGATGGCGGCGGCGTCGCGTTCGCCGTTGCAGCGCTTGAGGATCTCGGCCGCGCTCAGGTTCAGCTTGACCATGCCCTCCGGATACAACAGCACGTAGCGCTGCTGCGCCTCCTCCCATTGCAGGCGGAAGAGTTTCGACAGCATGGGCTGGCTGGGGACGTCGTTCATCGGACACTCCTTCAAGGATAGGCTTTTTCGATCGCGTCGAGCATCGACCAGAGTACGTCGAGCTTGAAGCGCAGGATCTCGAGCGCGCGTTCCTGCAGGGCGCGCGTGGTGAAGTGGTCGAGCGTCACCTGCAGACCGTGCTCGACGTCGCGCTCGGCCAGCGAGATGCGGCTGCGGAAATACTGCAGGCCGTCGGTCTCGATCCAGGCGTAGTGGAGCGGCCAGTTGGCCAGCCGGTCCTTGTGTATCTTCGGCGCGAACATTTCCGTCAGCGAGGAGCAGACCGCCTCCTGCCACGGCGCCCGGCGCGCGAAGTTCAGGTAGGCGTCGACCGCGAAGCGCACCCCCGGCGCCACCTGGCGCAGCGAACACAGCTCGTCGCGCTCGATGCCGACCGCCTCGCCCAGCCGTATCCAGGCCTCGATGCCGCCGGCGTTGCCGTCCGCGCCGTCGTGGTCGAGGATGCGCTGCACCCACTTGCGGCGCGTGGCGCGGTCCGGGCAGTTGGCGATGATGGCGCCGTCCTTCTGCGGTATCGTGATCTGGTAGTAGAACCGGTTCGCCACCCAGCCGCGGATCTGTTCGTTTGTCAGCTTGCCGCTGTTCATCGCGATGTTGAAGGGGTGGTGGATGTGGTAGCCGGCCCCCTGCGCGCGCAACTGCGCCTCGAATTCGGCCCGGCTCCACGCCGCCGCCGTCTGCTCGTTCATAGGTCGATCTCCATGCCGTCATAGGCGACTTCGATGCCGTGCGCGGCCAGGGTGGCGCGCTGGGCCGAGTCCTCGTCGAGGATCGGATTGGTGTTGTTGATGTGGATCAGCACCTTGCGGCGCGCGCCTAGCCCGTCCAGCACGTCGATCATGCCGCCGGGGCCGGACTGCGGCAGGTGTCCCATGTCGGCCGCCAGCTTGTTGGAAAAGTCCAGTGCGATCATCTCGTCGGCGCTCCAGAAGGTGCCGTCGACTAGCACGCAATCGGCGGCGCGCATGGCGGCCTCGACATGCGGTTCGATGGCGCCCAGCCCCGGCGCGTAAAACACCGCCTTGCCGGTGCTGGCGTTCTCAATCAGCAGGCCGATGTTGTCGCCCGGCTGGGGCGACTCGCGGTGCGGCGAATACGGCGGCGCCTTGCTTTGCAGGGGCAGCGCGGTGAAGCGTATGTTGTCGATGCCCTGCACCTGGAAGGGCCGGACCTGGCCCGGGCCGACGCCGAGGCGGCGCCATTGCAGGCCGCAGTAGTGCGTCAGCACCGGCACCAGCGGCAGGGTCGTGTTGAGCTCGTCCCAGACGGCGGCGGTGCAGTACAGCGGCAGCGGCTTGCCCTCGCGAAGCATCAGCAGACCGGTGACATGGTCGACCTGCGCGTCCATCAGCATCACCGCGCAGATGCCGCTGTCGCGGCGCCGGCGCGCCGGCTGCAGCGCCGGGGTCTGGCGGATTTGCGTCAGCAGGTCCGGCGAGGCGTTGATCAGGACCCAGTCGCGGCCGTTGTCGGAGACGGCGATCGAGGACTGGGTGCGGGCGCTGGCGGCGATGCTGCCCTTGCGCACGCCGTCGCAGTTGTGACAGTTGCAGTTCCACTGAGGGAAGCCGCCGCCGGCGGCGGAGCCGAGTACGATGATTTTCATGGTGTCGCTTTGTTCGGGAGTGAAGGGCGGCGGCCGCCTGCGCGCCCGCCGCCGGCCGCCGTCTTAACGGTTGGCGATGTACATCGTGATTTCAAAGCCAAAGCGCCATTCTGAAAATTCCGGTTTGCTCCAAGTCATGATTTGTCTCCAAGAGTGAACTGCATATGGTTTGTTGGCCATCCCGCTTGCGGGGGGGCAAGCGCTCGGGTTACAGGCTATGTCGCAAGTTCCATGCCCACTCCGGCGCCGCTGGCGCGGGCGCCTGCGGGCCGCCGATGTGCGCCCGATGTGCGCCAATGCGCAACAGTGTTGTTGCACACCGGTACAGGGCGTGGAGCAAGAGTGTGCCGCGCGCTTAGCGCGCCAGCGCCGGACGCCCGCTGCCGGCGGCGATGGCGATGGCGCGTGGCGCCGCCGCGATTGACGCGGCCTGCGCCGCTTCGGCCGGGGCCGCCGCGTTCGAGCGGTAGCCGATCCGGAAGCCGCCCCAATGCTTGCCGCCGACATAGATCGGCACCGACAGGTCGTGCATCACCTCGCCGGTGTCGCGCTTGTAGGTTTGCAGCAGGTAGGGCTGGGTATGCGCGCCGCAGCGGGCGCCGATGCGGTCGTCGAAGATGCGCTTGCTGCGGTTGTGCAGCAGATCGCGGTCATAGTCGCCGCTCAGGGGCTGGCAAAATTTCCTGTTGTGGGTCGGAAAATAGCCATGGTCGTCGACCGCGCCGGCGTAGACCAGTTGCGGCAGTCGTTCCAGCAGCGCCTCCTGGATGGCCGGCAGGACGCGGTCGGTGAAGGCGTCGAAGCTGGTCGTGTATTTGGGCGGATCGGTGCGGGGAATCGGCGTATAGCGGCGTTCGAACAGCGCCTGCCCGCTGATGCGCCCGCTGGCCAGCGCCGCCTCGAACAGCTTGCCGACCTGGGCGGCGGCCTGCTGCGCGGCGTCGCGCAGCGCGTCGTGGGCGGTGGCCGCGTCGCAGCGGGCGGCGGCGTAGAACAGTGCTTCGGCGCGCTCGCTCAAGCTCATCGCCGAGCGCGAGGCGAGCGGCAACTCCGCCTGCGTGTCCCGCATGCCGTCGCGGATCTGCTCCATGGCGGCGGCGATCGCGCGCGTGCTGGCCACCTGTTCGCGCGACGACAGGACGATCGCCTGGACCTCGCTGTCGGCGGCGGAGGAGGCCAGTTCGATTGTGCGCAAGCAAGCGTGCACCTGCTCCACCACCATGCTGGCGTCGACCACCTTCTCGCTCAGCGCCGCCATGCCGGCGGCCGCGCGCTCGGCCTGCGCGCTGATCTCGCGCACCATCGCGCCGATCTCGCCGCTGGAGTCCTTGGTGCGCAGCGCCAGCTGGCGCACCTCGCCGGCCACCACGGCGAAGCCGCTGCCGTGCTTGCCGGCGCGCGCCGCCTCGATGGCTGCGTTCAGGGCCAGCAGATTGGTGCGCTCGGCGATCTCGTTGATCGGTTGCGCGGTAAACCTCGTCCTTCAGGGCAGGGTCAAGAGCGCGGACGGCGCAGCCCTCCTTGCGGAGCCGAAACGTGCCGACTCATGAGACGGAGCTGTATATAATCACAGTATGATTCGCCTACAAGCCTTCAAGTACGAACTGATGCCGGATGGCGGGCAGGTGCGCGACATGCGCCGTTTTTCCGGCTCATGCCGGTATGTCTACAACAAGGCATTGGCGCTGCAAAAAGAAAACCACGAAGCGGGAAACCAGTTCATCGGCTATGTGGCGATGGCGAAGCGCTTGACCGGCTGGCGCAATGGCGTGGAAACGCCGTGGCTGAAAGAGGCGCCATGCCACCCCTTGCAGCATGCCTTGAAAGACGTGGAAAAGGCCTATAAGAATTTCTTCGCCAGGCACGCCGGCTTCCCGCGCTTCAAGCGCAAGGGTAGCGGCGATGCCTTTCGCTATCCCGACCCGAAACAGATCAAGCTCGATCAGGTCAATAACCGGCTTTTTCTTCCCAAGTTGGGCTGGCTGCGTTACCGCAACAGCCGGGACGCTCTCGGCGAACTGCGCAACGTCACCGTGAGTCAGTCGGGCGGCAAGTGGTTCGTGTCGATTCAGACACAACGTGAAATCGAGCAAGCTTTGCCAACGGCGACCAGCGCGATCGGCATCGACGTCGGCATCGCCAGATTCGCCACCATGAGCGACGCGAGCTTCATCGCGCCGCTCAACAGCTTCAAGAAGCATCAGCAGCGTCTGGCCCGCTACCAGCGCCGTATGAGCCGCAAGGTCAAGTTCAGCAACAACTGGAGGAAGGCGAAGGCCCGCGTCCAGAAGGTTCACACCAGTATCGCCAACGCCCGCAAAGACTTCCTGCACAAAACCAGTACGACGATCTGCAAAAACCACGCGCTCGTCTGCATTGAGGATTTGCGGGTGCGGAACATGTCCAGGTCCTCCAAAGGCACGGCCCTACAGCCTGGCAAGATGGTGCGCCAGAAATCCGGCCTGAATCGCGCCATTCTCGACCAGGGGTGGGGCGAGTTCAGGCGGCAGCTCGGCTACAAGGTGTCGTGGAACGGCGGCATGCTGCTGGCCGTGCCGCCGCACCACACCAGTCAGACGTGCCCGTGCTGCGGCCATGTCTCGAAAGACAACCGGCGGACTCAGGCGACATTCCTGTGCGTCGATTGCGGCTACGAAAATCACGCCGATGTGGTCGGCGCGATCAACATTTTAGCGCGAGGACATCGCGTTTTAGCCTGTGGAGAGTCGGCGCGATCAGGCCGCTCGATGAAGCAGGAACCCGCCGAAGCGACTACTCAAGTTATCGCGTAGCGCCGTAGAATCCCCTTCCTTCAGGGAGGGGAGGATGTCAACGCGTCGGTGATGCTGTGGATGCGGCGCGACTTCTCCTGCAGCGCCGTCATCAAGGCCAGCGCCGCGTGGGCGTCGGCGCGCACGGCGCCGATCTGGCGCAGGCTCAGGTCGACCTCGGCGCGCCCCTCCAGGCTGGCGCGCAGCACGCCGGCGGCGACCGCCGAAGCCCGCTCGGCCTTGGCCGAAATGCGCTCGGTGTTGGCGGTCGACTGCTCGGCGTGGCCGACGATGCCCTGCGTGAGGTGCAAATCCTGCTCCACCTTGCGCCGGATCGTGTCGATGAAATGCGAGGTTTCGGCGGCGCCTATCATCGATCTGATCGATCGCGCCGCCGGCGTCGCCGAAAAAGCGCTCGGTCTTGCGCGCGCCGCGGCCGCGCAGCGCGGCGCCGG
>JANXSQ010000067.1 GCA_025356595.1 Janthinobacterium sp.
TGGCAGCACTTAAAGGATCAGACCTTGAAACCAAAGAACAGTTCAAAAGCCTTTTTCACTTGGACGGCTGCGGGCGCTACGCGCCCGGCTCCTTTCACTCCCCGGCCTGAAGGCCGAGGTTTCTCGGAGCAAATCTGATGATTCTCGCTCCTGCCCAACTCGAATCCGACTTCCTCTCCTTGCTGACCCATTTCGAGCCCGACGACATCCCGCCCGAACGCCCGCCGGCCCTGGCGCGCCAGGGCGTGCCGCTGGCGCTGCGCGGCCTCACCAAAAGCTACGCCGCGCGCAGCGTGCTCAAGGACGTCGGCCTGGACCTGGCGGCGGGCGAGTTCGTCGCCGTCGTCGGGCGCAGCGGCTGCGGCAAAAGCACGCTGCTGCGCGCCATCGCCCAGCTGGAGCGGGCCGATTCCGGCAGCATCGTCATCGGCTCCGGGCACATGAAACCGGACGTGCGCATCATGTTCCAGGAGGCGCGCCTGCTGCCGTGGAAGACCGTGCTGGAAAACGTCGCGCTGGGCTTGCCGCATTCGCCGGGCGCGGCGGCCGCCGCGCTGTGGACGGTGGGCCTGGCCGAGCGCGCCGACGACTGGCCGGCGGCCCTGTCGGGCGGGCAGCGGCAGAGGGTCGCGCTGGCGCGGGCGCTGGTGCACGAGCCGCAGTTATTGCTGCTGGACGAACCGCTGGGCGCCCTGGACGCGCTGACGCGCATCGAAATGCAGCAGTTGATCGAATCGTTGTGGTTGACGCGCGGCTTCACGGCCGTGCTGGTCACGCACGACGTGGCCGAGGCGGTGGCGCTGGCCGACCGGGTGATCCTGATCGAGGACGGCGGCATTGCGCTCGACGTGCGGGTGGACCTGCCGCGTCCGCGCGCGCGCGGCAGCGCCGCCTTCGCCGCGCTGGAGCAGCGCATCCTGGCGCACGTCTTGCGCCATCCGGCGCCGGAGCGGGCCGCGCCCCTGCCGCCGCTGGCGCAGTTGCGCTGGGCGATTTAAGCGCGCCGGCCGGAGCGGTTGCGCGTGGCCACTGCGCCGCTCCGCGATCGGCGCCCGATCCGCTCGGGCCTTATTCCCCGCCCGCCAAGGCCAAGGGCGTGACCGTCACCTGCACGGCCAGTTCCTGCTTGCCGCCGCCGAGGACGATGCCGCGCATCGGTGTCACGTCGCTGAAATCGCGGCCCCAGCCCAGCGTGATGTGTTCGTTCTGCACCAGGCAGTGGTTGGTCGGATCGAAATCGACCCAACCCAGCTCCGGGCAGAACACCGACACCCAGGCGTGCGAGGCGTCGGCGCCGATCAGGCGCGGCTTGCCTTCGGGCGGGTGGGTCAGGATGTAGCCGCTCATGTAGCGCGCCGGCAGGCCGACGCTGCGCAGGCAGCCTATCATCAGCTGGGCGAAATCCTGGCACACGCCGCGCCGGCCGCGCAGCACTTCCTCGAGCGGGGTGGAAATGTCGGTGGCCTTGCCGTCGAATTCAAAGTCCTCGAAGATCCGCTGCGTCAGGTCCAGCGCCGCGTCGAGTTGCGGCCGGCCCGGCGTGTAGCTGAGGCGCGCATACGCTTCCAGTTCGGCGAAGCAGTTGACGTGGGGCGAGGCGTACAGGTAGCGGCAGGCTTCCAGCGTGGCCGCGCTTTTTTCCTTGCCCATCATGTCGCGCACGCTTTCCCACGGCGGCGTGCCGGCGATCTGCGCCAGGCTGTGGCGTGCGCGCAGCGCGACCGTCGACTCGGCGTGCACCAGCAAACTCTTGTGCGGCACGGTGATGGCGACGTGCCGTGTGCTGTTGCCGAAGTAATCGACGCCGTCGCGGCTGTCGTTGACCACCGGGTCGAGCCAGATCTGGTGCGATTCGGTGTGTTGGTAGGCGAAGGAGCGCGGCGTCATGTGCAGGTATTGCTGCGACAGGGAAATCGCGCTCTGGTATTCGTAGCGCGTCTCGTGGACCACGCGGTAACGCGCGCAGGCGCCGCCGCCCATCGGAGTATCGTTCATGAGGTCCGCTTCCCTTGCTGCGCGTTGTCGGTGTAGCTGAAGAATTGCACGCTGATTTGCTCGGACAGGGCCGAACTGGCGAGCTGGATGCGCAGCAGGAGCTGGCTGAGGCGCGCGTTGCCGTAGTTCAGGTCGGCGCCCGGTTCGAGCGCCAGCAATTCCGCCTTCAGCGGCGTCAGCAGGTCTTCGCCGCAGGCGCCGTAGGTCTGCGCGATCTTGTTCAGGGCGCCGAGGATGCCGGAGATCTGGAACAGGATGGAGCGCGGATTGCTCTCGTCGCACACCAGCAGGTCGAGCACCGGCAGCCACTCGGGCTGGGCGCGGTAGCGCGCGCGGTAGGTGATGATGCTGTCGGACAGTTCCAGCAACCACTCCAGGTTGCTGTTTTCGTCCATGGCCAGGGCGCGCTGCAGCACGACGCTCTGGAATTGCAGCCGCTCCAGGCGGCGTCCGAGCGACATGAAACGCCAACCCAGGTCGCGCGTCATGCCGTCCATCGCGAAGCCGGCCAGTGTCATCAGCGCCGAAGTGGCGTCGTCGAGGATCGTCATCGCTTCCGCCTGCGAGGGCAGCGCGCCGGGCGGCGCGGCGGGTTGCACCATGCGGTTCAGGGCGCGCCAGTTGTCGACCGAGAAGCGCTCGTGCAACTGGCCGGCGATGCGGTGCAGTTGCTGCTGCTGGCGGGCCAGCCCGGGCACCTCGGGCGAGACCACCGCCAGCAGCAGGGCCGACTCCAGCTCGGCGTCGCTGAAGACGGCGGCGGGCGCGCCGCCAAGCTGGGCCTGGGCCTGGCCGCCCTGGCTTTGCTGCTGGCTCTGCGGGCGCGCCGGCTTTTTTTCTTCGATCAACTGGAACCAGACGCACAGCGCCTCGACGCTGGCCCATTCCGCGCCGCGCTGGTCGAAGCGGACGTTGAACAGGAAGTTGAGCGCGATGCGCAGCAGGCGGCCGATGTTGTCGCAGCGTTCGACATGGCGCCCGAACCACAGCAGGTTTTCGGCGATGCGGCTGGACAGCTTGGTGTCTTCGCGCACCAGGTCGGCGCTGGTGGTGCTGCGTTTCTGCGGGCGGTGCGGCTCGACCTTGCTGCGCGCCTGCACCCAGGTGTCCTTGCTGGCGCCGCCCATCTGCATGGTCAGCACGCGCGCGTCCGGCCCGGTGGCGACGCGCGTCAGGCCGCCCGGCATCACCACGTAGCCGTTCGGCGTGGCGCAGGCGAACACGCGCAGGCCGATGGCGCGCGCCTGCAAGCCGTTCTTCCAGATCGGCGCCTGCGACAGGCGCACCAGTTCCTGGGCGATGTAGTTGTTCGGATTGGCGCGCAGCTTGGCGATGAAGGCCGCGCGCGCCTCGCCGCTCAGGTCCTGGCCGAACACGGCGAATTGCGGCAGTTGCGAAAAGCTCGGCTTGACGACCAGCCGGTCGAGCTTGCCGATCACGGCCGCCAGCGCGGCTGGTTCGCCGCACCACCAGGTGGCCACCGAGGGCATCTTCAGGGGTTCGCCCAGCAGGCGCTCGGACAGCGCCGGCAGGAAGCCGAGCAGGGCGCCCGATTCGAGCAGGCTGGAACCGAGGCTGTTGGCGACCAGCACGTTGCCGCGCCGGGCGGCCTGGGTCAGCCCCGCCACGCCCAGCATGGAGCTGTGCAGTTCGAGCGGGTCGCAGGATTCGTCGTCGACCCGGCGCATGATGACGTGCACCCGCTGCAGGCCGGACAAGGCCTTCAGGAAGACCACGCCGTCGCGCACCGTCAGGTCGCCCCCTTCGACCAGCGGCAGGCCGAGGTGGCGCGCCAGGTAGGCTTGCTCGTAGTAGCTTTCCGTGCGCTGGCCCGGCGTCAGCAGCACGATCAGCGGCATTTCGCCGTCGCGCAGCGGGGCCGGCGCGTCGCCCTGGGCGGCGCACTTGCGGCCCCAGTGCACCAGACTGTCGTGCATGGTGCGGAAGAAACCCACCAGCGGCTGCACCTTCAGCTCGCGCAGCAGGTCGGGGAAGGTGGGCGCGATGATGGCGCGGTTTTCCAGCGCGTAGCCGGCGCCCGACGGCGCCTGCGTGCGGTCGGCCATCACCCACCAGCGGCCGTTGGGCGCGCGCGCCAGGTCGACCGCATAGAAATGCAGGGCGACGCCGTCGTTGTGGTGCATATCGTGGCAGGGGCGCAGGAAGCCGGCGTGGCCGTGGATCAGCGCCGGCGGCAACAGCCCTTCGCGCAACATCTCCTGCTTGCCGTAGACGTCGCCGAGGATTTTGTTGAGCAGGGTGGCGCGCTGGACCACCGCCGCCTCGATGCCGCTCCATTCCTCGTGCGGCAGGATCAGCGGCAGCACGTTCAAGTCCCAGGGGCGCTGCTTGCCGTCGGCGTCGGCGCTGACGTTGTAGGTGACGCCGTTTTCATGCACCTGGCGGCGCACCATCTCGAAGCGCTGGCGCATCATGTCGGGCGCTTCGTGCTCCAGGTTGGCCAGCATCGCGCGCCAATGCGCGCGCGGCAACTGGGCCGCGTCGAGCATTTCATCGTAACCATCCGGCGCGGCGAGATAGTTGGCAAGTAATTGATTCGGCATGGGCGCGTGGCTGCTTCTACGGACGTCGAGGATGGAACGATAGATCAAACGGCTTGCCAACGCAAATCGAGTGTCATCGGGAAACTCGGGTTGCGCTCCTCCTTGAGCAGCGTCATCGGCCCCGGCGTGTGGCCGTGCGCCCAGAAGCGCGCGAAACGGCGCGCTTCGGCCGCGTTGGCGTTGACCGGCGCGCCCGCTTCGCTGCGTCCGCCCGGATGCACCACGTGATAGGTGCAGCCGCCGATGGCGCGCCCGCTCCAGGTGTCGACCAAGTCGAAGGTCAGCGGCGCCTGCACCTTGATGCTCGGATGCAGGGCCGACCACGGGCTCCAGGCGCGAAAGCGCACGCCGGCCACGTATTCGCCGGGAACGCCGGTCGGATGCAGGGGCAGCATGCGGCCGTTGCAGGCGACGACGTGGCGCCCGCCGGTCAGCCCGCGCACCAGCAACTGCATGCGCTCGACCGAGGAATCGACGTAGCGGGCGGTGCCGCCGGCGCTGACTTCCTCGCCCAGCACGTTCCACGGCTCTATCGCCTGGCGCAACTCCATCTCCACGCCCTCGTAGACGACGGTGCCGAAGCGGGGGAAGCGGAATTCGATGAAGGGCTCGAACCATTGCTCCTCGAAGGCGTAGCCGGCCGCGCGCAAGTCCTTGACGACGTCGCGGATGTCCTGGGCGACGAAGTGCGGCAGCATCCAGCGGTCATGCAGGGCGGTGCCCCAGTGGATCAGCTTGCCTTCGTAGGGCTTGGCCCAGAAACGCGCTACCAGCGCGCGCAGCAGCAGCATCTGCACCAGGCTCATGCGCGCATGCGGCGGCATTTCGAAGGCGCGGAATTCCACCAGGCCCAGGCGCCCGGTCGGGCCATCCGGCGAATACAGCTTGTCGATCGAAAATTCAGCGCGGTGCGTGTTGCCGGTC
>JANXSQ010000075.1 GCA_025356595.1 Janthinobacterium sp.
ATTCAACACCGTCACATTCATCACTCCCGCCTGCGCCAGATGGGCGGCAGCGCTGGCTGCCAGCTCGGCATTCGTTTCCAGCGAGATGACGCGCTGTGCCTTGTGGCCCAGCAGCGCCGCCATGAAGCCGGAGCCGGTGCCGATCTCGAGGACGCGCTCGTGGCGTTGAACCTGCAGGTCCTGCAGCAGGCGGGCCTCGACGCGCGGGGCCAGCATGACCTGCCCCCCGGCGAGCGGAATCTCGGTGTCCATGAAGGCCAGCGCCTTGCAGGCGGACGGCACGAAGTCTTCGCGCCGCATGACGGCCAGCAAGGACAGCACGCCCGCATCGAGCACGTCCCAGGGGCGGATCTGTTGTTCGATCATGTTGAAGCGGGCTTGTTCGATGTTCATGCTGTTTTTCAAGGGACTTCTCCTGCGGGGGCCGGTTCTTGCGAAGGCCGGATTCTATTTCCAGTGAACTTGTCGCGGGCCCAGGCGGCCAGGTCGTCCAGATAGCAGTAAATCACCGGCACCACCACCAGGGTCAGCAGGGTCGAGGTGATGACGCCGCCGATGACGGCGCGTCC
Organism: Janthinobacterium sp.; assembly: GCA_025356595.1. Lineage (GTDB taxonomy): Bacteria > Pseudomonadota > Gammaproteobacteria > Burkholderiales > Burkholderiaceae_D > Janthinobacterium. The sequence continues at coordinate 570 of JANXSQ010000075.1, forward strand.
CATCGGCGCCTGCGACTCGCCGCCGTCGCCCAGTCCCAGGGCCATCGGCAACATCCCGAACAGCATCGCCAGGGTCGTCATCAGGATGGGCCGCAGGCGCACCTGGCCCGCCGCCAGGATGGCGTCGTGCTGGCTGGCGCCGTTGCGCTGGCCGTGGTTGGTGAAGTCGACCAGCAGGATGGCGTTCTTGGTCACCAGTCCCATCAGCATGATGATGCCGATCACCGAGAAGATGTTCAGCGTGCTGCCCGTCACCAGCAGCGCCACCAGCACCCCGATCATCGACAGCGGCAGCGAGACCATGATGGCGATCGGCTGCAGGAAGCTGCCGAACTGCGAGGCCAGCACCAGGTAGATGAAGATGACGGCGATGCCCAGCGCGGTGATGGCGCCGCTCAGCGTCTCCTGCATGTCCTTGGCCTGGCCGCCGACGTCGAAGCGCACGCCGGCCGGCAGCACCATCGCGTCCATGACCCTCTTGACGTCGGCGTCGACGTCGCCGCTGGGCCGCCCGGCGACGCCGGCGTAGACGGCGACCCGCCTTTGCAGGGCCTGGCGCTTCAGCACCTGCGGGCTCGACGAGGGGACGAATTCGACCACCTGGCGCAGCGCCACCATGAGGGGCGCGCCGTCGGCGCCGCTGCGGCTGGAGGCCAGCGACAGCTCGCCCAGGTCGGCCACCCTCTGCCGCGCCGATTTCGGCAATTGCACGCTGACGTCGTAGTTCTGGCCGTCGCCGGCGAGCCAATGGCTGACCGTGTCGCCGGCCACGAAGGGGCGCAGCGCGCCGCCGATCTGCGCCAGCGACAGGCCCAGGTCGCTGGCCAGTTCGTGCTTGATCTTCAGCGTCGTGGAGGGCGTCGCGCCCTCCTGGCTGTACTCCAGATCGGTCAAGCCCTTCACGGCGCGCATCTTCTCCATCAACTGGCGCGCCGCCGCGTCCAGCTTGCCCTCGTCGCTGCCGAGGATGGCGATGAAGATCGGCTTCTGGCCGAAGGACAGGGAAATCCCGGCGATCGACTGCAGGCGCTTGCGTATCACGTCCTCGAGCTCCTTCTGCGGGCGCCGGTGGGTGAGGTTCACGTCCGTCAGCTTCAGGTCGACGCGCGCCGTGTTGCGCCCGTCCTGGGTGCCGGCGTTGGCGATCACGGTGTCGATCTCGGGGAAGGCGCGCAGCGCCTCCTCGACCTGGCGCACCTTGCTGTCGGTGTACTCCAGGCTGGAGCCGACCGCCGTCTTGAAGTGCAGATTGATCCAGCCCTGGTCCGTCTCGGGGAACATCTCGGCGCCGATCAGCGGCAGCAGCGCCAGGCTGGACAGGAACAGGCCCAGCGCCGTGGCCAGCGTCGCCTTGCGCCAGCGCAGCGCCAGCTCCAGCACCCGGCCGTACCAGAGGTGCAGGCGCTCGATGCCGGTCTCGACGGCGTGCATCAGGCGGCCCAGCCAGGGCAGGTATTTGAAGCGGTCGCGCACCGGGTCGCGCCACACCGAGGAGAGCATCGGGTCGAGCGTGAAGCTGACGAACAGCGAGACCAGCACGGCGACCGCCACCGTGATGCCGAACTGCAGGAAGAAGCGCCCGATGATGCCCTGCATGAAGGCCACCGGCACGAACACGGCGACGATGGCGAAGGTGGTCGCCATCACGGCCAGGCCGATCTCGCCGGTGCCGTCGTTGGCGGCGCGCACATGGCTCTTGCCCATGCCGAGGTGGCGCACGATGTTCTCGCGCACCACGATGGCGTCGTCGATGAGCAGGCCGATGCACAGCGAGAGCGCCATCAGGGTGAGGAAATTGAGGGTGAAACCGAAGGCCTTCATGGCGATGAAGCTGGCCAGCACCGAGATCGGCAGCGTCAGGCCGGTGATGATGGTGCTGCGCCAGGAGTGCAGGAACAGGAAGACGATCAGCATGGTCAGCAGGGCGCCCTCGAGGATGGTGCGCTTGACGTTGTCGAGCTGGCTCTGCACGCGGCGCGACTCGTCGTCGACGATGCGCAGGCGCACGTCGTCCGGCAGGCTCTTTTGCAGCTCGGCGGCGGCGCGGCCGATGGCGCCGCCGACCTCGACGACGTTGGCGTCCTGCACCTTGGTGATCTCCAGCGTGATGCCGCCGCGGCCGTTGATGCGCGAAATCGAGCTCGCTTCGCGCTCGCCGTCGACGATCTCCGCCACCTGGTCAAGGTAGACCACGCCGTTGCCGCGGCGCGCCACGATGACGCGGCCGAAGCCGCGCGCGTCCTTGATCTTGCCCTCGACGCGCACCAGTTGCTCGCCGGCGCCGTGGCTGATGCTGCCGGCCGGCAGGTTCTGGTTGGTGTTCTGGATCGCCCGCACCACCTCGTCGACGCCGACGCCCTGGGCGTTCATCTCGGCCGGCTTCAGCCTGACCTGGATCTGCCGCGTGCTCAGGCCGTTGGCGCGCACTTGGCCGACTCCGGCCACGCCCTGGAAGCGCTTGGTGATCACCTGCTCGGCCAGCGTCGACAGCTCGCGCAGGTCGCGCCGCTCCGAGGTCAGCGCCAGCTCGGCGATGGGATTGTCGTTGTCGCCCTGGGCGCGGGCGATGAAGGGATCCTTGGCCTCCTTGGGGAACTGCGGGCGCACCAGGGCCACCTTGTCGCGCAACTCCTGCATCGCCTTGTCCATATGCGTCGACAGCTGGAACTCCACCGAGACGCCGGCGCGGCCCTCCCAGGAGTTCGAGCGCAGGTTCTTCACGCCGCTGACGGTGTTGACGATGTCCTCGATGGGGCGGGTGATGTCGTTCTCGACCGCCTCCGGCGAGGCGCCCGGATAATTCACCTCGATCCAGGCGAAGGGCAGCTCAACGTTGGGCATGCTCTCGACGCCCAGGCCGCGGTAGGAAAACAGGCCGACGACGACCAGGGCGAGCATCACCATGGTGGCGAAGACGGGGTTGCGGATGCTGGTTGTAGTGATCCACATGGTTCAGTCCCTGCGCGCCAGCATGGCGGGCGCGGCGGCGAGCTTGACGCGCTGGCCCGGCTTGACGCCTTCCGGGCGCGTCAGCAGCACGCTGGCGCCGACGGCCAGGCCGGCGCTCACGGCCGCGTAGCCCTCGTCCTCGTTGCGCAGGCCCAGCGTCAGCGCCTGCGCCCGCACCGTGCCGTCGACGATGGCGTAGACCAGCGGCGCGCCCGCTTCGCCGCGCAGCGCGGCCAGCGGCACCAGGGGCGCGACGGCGGCGCGCGCCGTGGTCAGGCTGCCCTTGGCGAACATGCCGGCGCGCAGCGCGCCGTCGGCGTTGTCGACGGCGATGTAGACCAGCAGCGCGCGCGAGCCGGCCTCGGCGGCCGGATTGATGCGCGCCACCCGGCCGGCGAAGTCGCGCCCGGCGTAGCCGTCGACGCGGAAGCGCACCTCCTGGCCGACCTTGACGCGGGGGATCTCGGCGGCCGGCACCGGCGCCTCCAGCGTCAGTTGCGACAGGTCGACGATGGTGTAGACGGGCATGTCGGGGGCCAGCTTTTCGCCGGCCTGGACGTGGCGCTTGCTGACGATGCCGGCCAGCGGCGCGCGGATGACGCTGTCGGCCAGGGCGAGGCGGGCGATGTCGCGCAGGGCGGCGGCGGCCTTGACGCCGGCGCGCGCCAGTTCGACCGAGTTCTGCGTCGTGTCGTAGGCGCTTTGCGAGATGTAGTTCTGTTTCAGCAGCGCCAGGTTGTTGGCCTCGTTCTTGCCGGCCATGGCGAGGCGCGCCTGGGCCTCGTCGAGCGCGCCCTGCTGCTGCGTCAGGCGCGCCCGCAGGTCGGCCGCGTCGAGCCGCGCCAGCACCTGGCCGGCGGCGACGGCCATGCCCTCCAGCGGCGCCGCCTCGCTCACCTGGCCCGACACCTTGGCCTTCACGGTGGCCAGGCGCAGCGGCGCCAGGGCGCCCGCCAGCGGCAGGCTCAGACTCAGGGCGCGCGCCTCGATGGCGGCCACGTCGGCGCGCGCCAGTTCGTAGACGGCGACCTTGGCGGCGCCGTCCTCCTTGGCGGCGGGCGGCTTGGCGGCGCCGCGCAGGGCGCCCCAGCCGGCGC
>JANXSQ010000086.1 GCA_025356595.1 Janthinobacterium sp.
CGCCGGGGCCGCCTGCCTGGCCGGCGCCGGCGCGTTCGTCTGCGCCTGCGCGGCGCGGTTCTGCGCCTGGCGCTGTTCGATCTGGCGGTTCAGCGTGCGCTGGAAGTCGCCGTTGTCCGGCGCGCCCGCGGCGCCGCCCGCCTTCGCCGCCGGGGCGGCGTTGCTGTTGCTGGTCTGGACTGAAAGAATCGGGGTTTGCATGATCGCGCCGCTAGGTGGTGTGGTTGGGGCCGGGACTGCCGTCTCAGCGTTTGTAATAGGCTTGCCGTGCCGCGTGTTCGTCCATGGCCTTCTGGTCGCGCTTCGCCTCCACCTTCAGCGCCGCCTCCTGCGCCCGGTTGTTCAGGGTGGTGTAGGACATGCGCTTGCGCTCGCTGTCCTGCCAGGCCGTTTTTTCCTGCTCGGCGCGCCGCTCGGCGTGGCGCAGCACTTCCTGCTGGCCCAGGATGGCGCTTTCCAGCTTGCCCATGAAGGCCTGGAAGTTGCGGTAGGCGGCCGGCGTGATGCCGGCCGCCATGCTCGCCTCGAAACGGCGCGCGTAGTCGTCGCGGTAGTCGTTCAGCATCTGCAGCTTCTGGCGGCAGTCCTCGACCGCCTTCAGCGCGGCGCCCAGGCGTTTCGCGCAATCGTCGGTGGCCCGGCGCGCCAGGTCAATCAGGGTGTCTAGTTGGGAGGGGGAGGCCATGATGATGCATTATAGGTCGCCGCCGGCGCGGCCCATCAGTCGAATAGAGCGCTAAGTTGGGCCAAGCTCTCGTCCATGCCGACCCGTTCGCTGATCGATTGCTGCAGGAAGGCTTCGATGCGCTCGTGCAGGGCGATGGCCTGGTCGAGCACCGGATCGGTGCCGGCCGCGTAGGCGCCGACGCTGATCAGGTCGCGGCTGCGCTCGTAGCGCGAATACAGTTGCTTGAGCGCGCGGGCGCGCTGCTGGTGCTCGGGCGTGGTGATCGAGTGGGCGGCGCGGCTGATCGACTGTTCGATGTCGATGGCCGGGTAGTGGCCGGCCTCGGCCAGGCGCCGGTTGAGCACGATGTGCCCGTCCAGGATGGCGCGCGCCGAGTCGGCGATCGGATCCTGCTGGTCGTCGCCCTCGGTGAGCACGGTGTAGAAGGCGGTGATGGAGCCGCCGCCCTCGACGCCGTTGCCGGCCCGTTCGACCAGCACCGGCAGCTTGGCGAAGACGGACGGCGGATAGCCCTTGGTGGCCGGCGGTTCGCCGATGGCGAGGGCGATTTCGCGCTGCGCCATGGCGTAGCGGGTCAGCGAATCCATGATCAGCAGCACGTTCTGGCCCTGGTCGCGGAAGTATTCGGCGATCGCCGTGGCGTAGGCGGCGCCCTGCAGGCGCATCAGCGGCGGCGTGTCGGCCGGCGCGGCCACGACCACCGAGCGCGCCAGGCCCTCGGCGCCGAGGATCTGTTCGATGAATTCCTTGACCTCGCGGCCCCGTTCACCGATCAGGCCGACGACGATCACGTCGGCGTCCGTGTAGCGCGCCATCATGCCCAGCAGCACGCTCTTGCCGACGCCGGAGCCGGCGAACAGGCCCATGCGCTGGCCGCGGCCCACCGTCAGCATGCTGTTGATCGAGCGCACGCCGACGTCGAGGGTGGCGACGATGGGCGCGCGGCCCAGGGGATTGGCCGGGCGCACGTTGATGGGCGCGCTCTCGACCGTGAGCAGGGGGCCGAGCTGGTCGAGCGGGCGGCCGGCGCCGTCCAGCACGCGGCCCAGCAATTGCGGGCCGACGGGCAGGTGGCGCGCCCGGTCGCTGGGGCGGCGGCGCGGATGCTCGACCTTGCCGGGGCGCGGGATGGAGGGCTCGACGGGGAAGACGCGGGTGCCCGGCACGATGCCCTCGACGTCGCTTTGCGGCATCAGGAACAGGCGGTCGCCGTCGAAGCCGACCACCTCGGCCTCGACCCGGCCGCCGTTCTGCAGCGGCACGGTGCAGGCGGCGCCGACGGCCAGGCGCAGGCCGACGGCCTCCATCACCAGGCCGGCGACGCGGGTGACGCGGCCCGACACCTGCATCGGCTCGACGAAGCCGACCAGGGCCTCGCAGTCGGCCAGATAGGCTTGCCAGCGCGCCGCGTGGGGATTGCGGCTTCTCACGGCGCCAGCCAGTCGACGTCCTTGCCCAGCGCCTGGCTCAGGCGCTGCCAGCGGGCCGAGGTCTGGGCGTCGATCTGGTTGCTGGCGGTGTCGATCTTGCAACCCCCGCGCTCCACCGAGGCGTCCTCGACGACGCGCCAGCCGCCCTTGTCGAGCTCCTCGGCGATGCCGTCGCGCACCACCTTGGCGTCCTCGGGGTTGAGCATCAGGATGGCCGGCTGTTGCAGCACCGGCAGGTATTCGATGGCTTCGCGCACGACGGGCAGCAGCAGCTCGGGCTTCACGCGCAGCGCCGTCTTCAGCATGCCCTTGGCCAGTTGCAGGGCCAGCTCCAGCACCTCGGCGGCGATCAGCTCGTCGGCCCCGGCGAGGGCGGCGGCGAATTCCAGCGCCAGCGCGCGCAGATGCGCCAGTTCGATGGCGGCTTCGGCCTGGCCGGCGGCCAGCGCCTCGGCGCGCCCGTCGACATGTCCGGCGGCGTGGCCGGCGGCCAGCCCCTCGGCGTAGGCCTCGGCGCGGGCTTGCTCGCGGATCGCGTCGAGCTCCTCCTGGGTGGGGTAGTCCAGCGGCGGCGGCGCTTCGAGCTCCGGCTCCGGCAACGCTTCCGGCTCGGGCGGCTTGCGCGCCGCCACCACGCTGGGGCGCTCGTCGCCGAAGGAGGTCATCTCCCAGCGCTGGTAGGCGGTCTGCTGCTCCTTGGGCAAATTAGACAAACGAATCCTCGCCTTTTCCGCCCAACACGATCTGGCCTTCGTCGGCCAGGCGGCGCACGATCTGCAGGATCTGTTTCTGCTGCGCCTCGACCTCGGACAGGCGCACCGGTCCCTTCGACTCCAGATCCTCGCGCATCATCTCGCCGGCGCGCTGCGACATGTTGCGGAAGATCTTGTCGCGCAACTCCTGCGAGGCGCCCTTCAGGGCGATGATCAGCATCTCCGACTGCACCTCGCGCAGCAGCAACTGGATGCCGCGGTCGTCGATGTCGATGACGTTGTCGAAGACGAACATCTCGTCCATGATCTTCTGCGCCATGTCGTTGTCGTAGTTCTTGATGTTGTCCATCACCGAACCCTCTTGCTCGCCGCTCATGAAGTTGAGGATCTCGGCGGCCGTGCGCACCCCGCCGAGCGAGGATTTCTTGATGTTCTCGTTGCCCGAGAGGAGCTTGGTGAGCACGTCGTTGAGCTCGCGCAGGGCGGCCGGCTGCACGCCGTCCAGGGTGGCGATGCGCAGCACCACGTCGTTGCGCAGGCGGTCGGTGAAGTGGCCGAGGATTTCGCAGGCCTGGTCGCGCTCCAGGTGGACCAGGATGGTGGCGATGATCTGCGGATGCTCGTTGCGGATCAGCTCGGAGACGGACTGCGAATCCATCCACTTCAGGCTTTCGATGCCGGAGGCGTCCTTGCCGCCGAGGATGCGCGAGAGCAGCACCGAGGCCTTGTCGTCGCCCAGCGCCTGGGTCAGCACCTGGCGGATGTACTCGTCGGAGTCGAGGCCGACGGTGGAGTTCATCTCCGTCTGGGTGCGGAAATCCTCCAGCACCTCGACCACCTGCTCGTGGGCGATGCCCTTCATGGTCGCCATCGCGGCGCCCAGCTTGAGCACCTCGCGCGGGCCGAGGAACTTCATCACCTCGGCGGCCTCGCTTTCGCCCATGGCCAGCATCAAGATGGAGGCCTTCTGCAATCCTGTCGTTTCACTCATTGTCGTCAATCATTGTTGCCTATCCAGGCTTTGATCACATTCGCCACCACGCGGGGATCCTCGAGGGCCAGTTTCTTCGCCATCGCCAGATTCTCGCGGTAGCCGCGCGCCGTATTTTCCTCCATCGCCGCCAACTCCTGCTTGCTGACGAGCTCCTCGTCGACCACGTCCTCCTCCTCGACGACGGGCTCGATGACCGGCGGCGGCGCCGCGAAGTCGTCGATCTTGCGGAACACCGGGCGCATCATCGGGCGCACGATCTTGACGAAGAGATACAGCAGGATCAGGGCCGTGATGAGGAATTTCGCCAGTTCCTTGGCCAGCGGCAGGTTGGCGGCGTCGCGCCACCACTCCAGCGCCGGCTCGGCCGGCCGGTCGATGCCGTCGAAGCGCGAATTGGCGACGCTGAAGCTGTCGCCCCTTTCCTTGTTGTAGCCCATCGCCTCCTTGACCAGATTGTTAATCTGCAGCATGTCGGCGGCGGAGATGGGCGTCACGCTGACCTTGCCGGCCTTGTCGACGCTGCGCCGGTAATTGACCACCACGGCCACCGACAGGCGGCGCAGGCCGCCCATCGATTTTTGCTCGTAGCGCACGGTCTTGTCGACCTCGTAGTTGGTGGTCGCGTCCTTGTGGGTCGGGCCGGCGGGCGCGGCGGCCGGGGCGCCGGTGGGCGCGGCGGCCGTCA
>JANXSQ010000126.1 GCA_025356595.1 Janthinobacterium sp.
CCGCCGGCGGTCGTCCGACCGCCGCCGCGCCGCGTCCGGCCGGCGCCGGGGCGAGGCCGCCGCGCAACACCGGCCCGCGCAAGCCCTGAGCGCGCGCCAATTAAACGTGTTAATTCACCAATGTAGCGTATAGTTTTAGTCAAGGGGAAGCGGCGCCGTCCGCCTCCCCCTGGCAAGTCGCAGCCCCGATGCGGCCAAGCGTGACTATCGTTGGCAGGGTATCCATGACTATCGATGCATCGCCACTCGTGCCAGTGCAGCAACCGTTTTTCAATCATTTCTTCCTGGCCCGTCAGCCCATCCTAAACCGCGATCAGCGCTTGGTGGCCTATGAATTGCTGTTTCGCGATGCGCACCGCAATGTCGCCGACATCGTCGACGACGCCGCCGCGACGGCCACCGTCATCGCCCACGCCTCCGAACTGGGCATGGAGCAGGTGGTGGGTCAGCAATTGGCCTACATCAATGTCGACACCGTCGCCCTGATGAGCGATTTCATCCGTTTCCTTCCTAACAGCAAAGTCATCCTCGAAATCCTCGAAACCGTGAGGGCGACGCCCGAGGTGCTGGCGCGCGTGCGCGAGCTCAAGCTGGCCGGTTTCAAGTTCGCTCTCGACGATGTGGTGGCGGCCTCGGAGGACGTGCGCAAGCTGGCGCCGCTGGTCGACATCATCAAGGTCGATATCCAGAACATGCCGAGCGACGCGCTGTCGGCGCTGGCGCTGTTGCTGGGCGGTTCGCGCAGCAAGCTGCTGGCGGAGAAGGTGGAGACGTTGGCGCAGTTTCGCCAGTGTATGGAATTGGGTTTCGAATTTTTCCAGGGCTATTATTTCGCCCGTCCCGTGATCTTGAGCGGCAAGAAAATCGCCCCGTCCGAGCTGGCCATCCTGAAGTTGCTCGAGCTGGTCAACGCCGAGGCCGACAACGACACGCTGGAGCGCTGCATCAAGCATGACGCCCTGATCAGCCTGAACCTGTTGCGGCTGGTGAACACGCCCGCCGTCGGCGCCCGCGTGCGCATCGATACCCTGGGTCAGGCCCTGCTCGTGCTGGGGCGGCGCCAGTTGCAGCGCTGGTTGCAGATACTCTTGTACGTCAAGCCGGGCGCGGCCCAGGAATTCACCTCGCCCCTGCTGCAAATGGCGACGACGCGCGGCAAGTTGCTGGAGTTGATGACGGAGCGCCTGCGCCCCGGGCAGCGCAATTGCGCCGATGTCGGCTTCACGGTCGGCATCATGTCCTTGATGGACGCCTTGTTTTCGATGCGCATGACGGATGTCGTCAACAGCGTCAAGGTGCAGAGCGAGGTACGCGACGCCCTGCTGTTCCGCCACGGCGAGTATGGCAGCATGCTGAGCCTGATCGAACGGATCGAAAACGCCGAATGCGGCCCGGCCCTGGTCGCGACGCTGGCCGCGCTGCACCTGACGGCGGCCGATCTGAACGCGATCCAGCTCGCCGCCTTCGAGTGGGTCAATGAATACGTGCAGGGCGTCGGCACCGCGCATTGAGCAGCCGCCCGGCGCGCCCGCGCTGGTATGCCCGCGCCGGTGTGCCCCCTATTGCGCGAGCAGCAGAAACACCGTCGGCTTCTTGTGGAAATCGGGCGCTTTGCCCGCGCCCAGCTGGCTCTTCCACTGCGCGCCCGTCATCGTCCGGATCGATTCCGTTTCCAGGCTCAGGTCGGTCGCCACGCAGATCAGCGTGCCGGCCTGGCAATTGCCGACCAGGGCGTCGAGCATGGCCGCGTTGCGGTAGGGCGTCTCGATGAACAACTGTGTCTGTTTTTCGCCGCGCGAGCGGTTTTCCAATTCCTTGATGCGTTTCGCGCGCAGCGCGGCGTCGGTCGGCAGGTAGCCGTTGAAGGCGAAGCTTTGGCCGTTCAGGCCGCTCGCCATGACGGCCAGCAGCAGCGAGGAGGGGCCGACCAGGGGCTTGACGGTGATGCCGCGCTGGTGCGCCAGGCGCACCAGGTCGGCGCCGGGATCGGCCACGGCCGGCACGCCCGCCTCAGAAACGAGACCGGCGTCCTGGCCGGCCAGCAGCGGCGCCAGCAGCCCGGCCAGGGCCTGCGCCGGGGTGTTCACGTTCAGCTCGGCGATGGTGATTTCCTGCAGGGGCTTGGCCAGCGGGTGCTTGACGGCGATCAGCTTCAGGAAGGCGCGCGCCGTTTTCGCGTTCTCGGCGACGAAGTAATCGAGGCGCGAGGTGATGGCGCGCACTTGCTCGGGGATGATGTGGGCCAGGGCGTCGTCGGCGTTGTCGCTCGCGCCTAGGGTGTTGGGGATCAGATAGAGGATGCCGGTGCTGGTCATGGGTGTTGTTCTTGTGGGTTAATAGAATGTATGGGGCGCGCGCCGCCGGCTGGCCCGGGGCGCGGCGCGGAATCAGGCGGCGAAGAAGGCCAGGCCGGCGTTGCGCAGCATGCCGGTCAGGGCGATCAGGGGCAGGCCGGTTAGCGCCGTCGGGTCGTTGCTCTCGATTTTTTCCAGGATGGCGATGCCCAGGCCCTCGTTCTTGGCGCTGCCGGCGCAATCGTAGGGCTGCTCGATGCGCAGGTAGGCGTCCAGCTCGGCGTCGGGCAGGTCGCGCACGGTGACGATGGTCTGGATGTCCTGCAGTTGCACCAGGGGCACGCTGTGGCGTCCGTCCAGCACGCACAGGGCGGTGTGGAAGACGACGCGGCGCCCGCGCATGGTTTGCAGTTGCAGCAGGGCCGTGGCGTGGTCGCCCGGCTTGCCGATCTGTTGTTCGTCGAGCGTGGCGACCTGGTCGGAGCCGATGACGACGCAGCCGGGGTGGCGCGCCAGCACGGCCGCCGCTTTGGCGTGCGCCAGGCGCAGCGCGGTGGCGCTGGGCGTTTCGCCGGCCAGCGCGCTTTCGTCCAGGTCGGGCACGGCGACCTCGAAGGGCAGGCGCAAACGCGATAATAATTCCTTGCGGTAGGCGGAACTGGACGCAAGAATCAAGCGGGGAGGGTGTGAAGTTGGTATCATTGCGTATTCGGTGGCGACAAAGATTGCCGCGGATGAAGAAATGCCATAAACTCGGCGCCTGGCTGCACGACAAGAATCAAAATAATGTGCTAAGCCTTTGACTCGGCGGTGAAAACCCTGTTATTATCGCAGGTTTTCCGGGGAAATTTTCTACCAATGAATGCTTTTGTGATCGACGCCTTCGATTTTTGTCGCATCAACGGGAGCCGCGAGGGTGTCACGCCTGTCGCCGAAATGACCCGGTTGATCAAGGATTGCGCTGATGCGTCCGGCACGCTTGCCTGGCGCGTCGAGGGTGGCACCAGCCAGATGGGCTATCCGCAGCTGACCTTGTCGGTCGCCGGCTCCGTGCAACTCGTGTGCCAGCGCTGCCTCACCCCGTACGCGTACGAAATAGACGCCTCGACCATCCTGATGCTCGCCAAAGACGACGCGCACGCCGATGAGATCGAGGAAATCATCAGTGATGAAACCATCGACGTCATCGTCGGCAGCCGCAGCATGGATGTCGCCGATTTGATCGAAGATGAAGCCCTGCTGGCCTTGCCGCAGGTGCCCAAGCATGAGGTCTGCCCGGATACGGCGCTGATCGATTCGACCAAGACGGAAAAGAAGTTGCCGTTCGCCGGTCTGAAAGACTTGAAACCAGAATAAGCAGCAGTAAAGAACGTGTCAAACGCGTGTTGTAATCGAGTATGGCAGTGTGTAGGGCAATGTAGCAGGTAGTAAACGATGTCGGTAAAGTAACTACTTTGCCGCTGGGATACTCGATTCGCATGTATTTGCCAGTCGATTGTGCTAAAATTTTAGAACTTATGTATTAGGAGTCCATACCATGGCAGTTCAACAGAACAAGAAAACCCCATCCAAGCGCGGCATGCACCGTTCGCACGACTTTTTGGTCGCGCCGCAATTGAGCGTCGAGCCAGTTACTGGCGAAACACACATGCGTCACCATATCAGCCCTAACGGCTTCTATCGTGGTCGCAAAGTGCTCAAAACCAAAAACGACGAGTAATCGACGTTTTTGTTGGGTAAGATGAAAGCGGTGTTGCGTGGCAGTTCAGCGTGGCGCCGCTTCTTCTTTTTCATCGGCTGCAATCCTCTTTTGCACACCGTCATTTTGAATCACGCTGACTCTGGCTGGCTGATGCGTCCGCATACACCCAAGTCCGGTTCATATCTTGCCGCGGCATTCTCCAGCGGTACTGAATCAAAACAATGACAATCAAAATTTCTATCGACTGCATGGGAGGCGATCACGGCCCCTCAGTCACAATTCCCGCAGCAATTTCCTTCGTCAATCATGAGCCCGAGGCTGAACTGATCTTGGTCGGTTTGGAAGAGGTGATTCTTGCCGAACTGAAAAAACACAAGGCCGACGCGCATCCGCGTCTGTCGGTGGTGCATGCCTCCGAACAAATCACCATGGACGATCCGCTCGAGGTCGCCCTGCGCCGCAAGAAGGATTCCTCGATGCGCGTGGCGATCGAGCTGGTCAAGGACGGCAAGGCGCAAGCCTCCGTTTCCGCCGGCAACACCGGCGCCCTGATGGCCGTCTCGCGCTATGTGCTCAAGACCATGGCCGGCGTCGACCGTCCCGCCATCTGCAGCATCCTGCCGAATCAAAAGGGCGGTCCGACCTATATGCTGGACCTGGGCGCGAACGTCGATTGCGAACCGCACCATTTGCACCAGTTCGCCATCATGGGCTCGGTGCTGGTCAGCGCGATGGAGGGCATCGCCCGGCCGAGCATCGGCCTGCTCAACGTCGGCACCGAGGACATCAAGGGCAACGACGTCGTCAAGGCCACCGCCAAGCTGCTGCAGGCGGACCATGAGCGCGGCGCCCTGAATTTCCACGGCAACGTCGAGGGCAACGACATCTTCAAGGGCACCGCCGACATCGTCGTCTGCGACGGCTTCGTCGGCAACGTCACCCTGAAGGCCATCGAAGGCATGGCGCGCTTTTTCTCCAGCGTCATGACCAGCGAATTCAAGCGCAATCCGCTGACCATGCTGGGCGCCCTGATCGCCGGCGGCGCGATGCGGGCCATGAAGAGCCGCCTGAATCCCTCGCGCTACAATGGCGCCAGCCTGCTGGGCCTGCGCGGCCTGGTGATCAAGAGCCACGGCGGCGCCGACGCCTATTCCTACGAATGGGCCATCCGACGCGCCTTCGAGGCGGCGAAAAACGATGTGCAAGCGCATCTGTCGACGATGATCGCCGAGCTGATGCCGCGCACGCCGGTTCAGGAAGAACCAAGCTCAACTACTTAGTGGACGGGTAACTGCATGACTCTGTACAGCAAAATCATCGGCACCGGCAGCTATCTGCCGACGCGGCGCGTGACCAACCAGGACCTGACCGAGCAGTTGGCGGCGAAGGGCATCGAAACCTCGGACGAGTGGATCGTCTCGCGCAGCGGCATCTCGGCGCGCCACTACGCGGCGCCCGGCGAGACATCCTCGGACATGGGCGTCGCGGCGGCCAAGAAGGCCCTCGAGATGGCCGGCCTGCAGCCGAACGACATCGACCTGATCCTGGTCGCCAGCTCGACCCCGGACTACTTCGGCAGCTTCCCCAGCACCGCCTGCATCGTACAAAACAAACTCGGCATCACCAACCACGGCGCCGCCTTCGACGTCCAGGCCGTCTGCAGCGGCTTCGTCTACGCCGTCGCCACGGCCGACAGCTACATCAAGTCGGGCATGCATAAAAACGTGCTGGTGATCGGCGCCGAGGTGTTCTCGCGCATCCTCAATTTCGACGACCGCGGCACCTGCGTGCTGTTCGGCGACGGCGCCGGCGCGATCGTCATGACGGGCTCGCACGAGCCCGGCGTGCGCGCCGCCAAGCTGCACGCCGACGGCCGCCACGCCGGCATCCTCACCGTCGCCGGCAGCGTCGACGGCGGCGCCCTGGCCGGCAGCGCCTTCCTGTACATGGACGGCCCGGCCGTCTTCAAACTGGCCGTCTCGGTGCTGGAGAAGGTCGCCGTCGAAGTGCTGGAGCAGGCCAAGATGACGGCCGAACAGGTCGACTGGCTGATTCCGCACCAGGCCAACATCCGCATCATGAAGAGCACGGCCAAGAAACTCGGCCTGCCGCTGGAAAAAATGGTCGTCACCGTCGACCAGCACGGCAACACCTCGGCCGCCTCGATCCCCCTGGCGCTGGACATCGCCGTGCGCGACGGCCGCGTCAAAAAAGGCGACAACGTGATGATGGAGGGCGTCGGCGGCGGCTTCACCTGGGGCGCCGTCCTCGTCACCATGTAAACCAAAAACCGGGGACAGACCACGATTTCCGGGCAATCAATTGCCCGGAAATCGTGGTCTGTCCCCATTCATCCTGAAAGAGGTAGCAGCATGTCCAAATTCGCATTTGTTTTCCCAGGCCAAGGTTCGCAGGCGATCGCGATGCTCGATGGCTTCGCCGGCAATCCGGTGGTCGCGCAGACCATCGCCGAGGCGTCCGACGCGCTGCAGTTTGACCTGGGCAAGTTGATCGCCGAGGGCCCGAAAGAGGAACTCGACCTGACCACGAATACCCAGCCGGTGATGCTGGCGGCCGCCGTCGCCGTCTACCGCGCCTGGATCGCCGCCGGCGGCGCGCCGCCGGCGCTGGTCGCCGGCCACAGCCTGGGCGAGTATTCGGCCCTGGTCGCCGCCGGCGTGATCGCCTTCAAGGACGCCGTGCCGCTGGTGCGCTTCCGCGCCCGCGCCATGCAGGAGGCTGTGCCGGTCGGGCAGGGCACCATGGCCGTCGTGCTCGGCCTGTCGGACGAGGATGTGCGCGCCGCCTGCCTGGCGGCGGTGGCCGAAATTCCGGGCTCGGTGGTCGAGCCGGTGAATTTCAACGCCCCCGCGCAAGTGGTCATCGCCGGCCACGCCGGCGCCGTGGAGCGCGCCTGCGAACTGGCCAAGGCCAAGGGCGCCAAGCGCGCCATGAAGCTGCCGGTGTCGGCGCCTTTCCATTCCTCGCTGCTGAAGCCGGCTTCGGACCGCCTGCGCGACTATATGGCCGGGCTGCAGTTCAGCGCGCCGCAAATCGCCCTCATCAATAACGTCGACGTCGCCGTCGTCAGCGATCCGGCCGGCATCAAGGACGCCCTGGTGCGCCAGGCCGCCAGCCCGGTGCGCTGGGTCGAGACGATGCAAAAGGTCGCCGCCGAAGGCATCACCCAGGTCGTCGAGTGCGGTCCGGGCAAGGTGTTGATGGGCTTGACGAAGCGCATCGACGCCACGCTGGTGGGCGACGCCATCGTCGATCAAGCCTCATTGGAGCGCTTGCTGACATCGCTCAACTGAGTTTCACCCGCTTGATGCACCATCCCCATTCGAGTTAAGGACATCCATGAATTTAGTCAATCAAGTCGCCCTGGTCACGGGCGCCTCGCGCGGCATCGGCCGCGCCATCGCGCAAGAGCTGGCGCGCCAGGGCGCCAAAGTGGTCGGCACCGCCACCACCGAAGCGGGCGCGGCCGCCATCTCCGAGTATCTGGCCGCCATCGGCGCCGACTGCGGCAAGGGGGTCGTGCTGAACGTGACGGACCCGGCCCGCTGCGCCGCCGTCGTCGACGAGGTGCAGAAGAGCTACGGCGCGCTGTCGATTCTGGTCAACAACGCCGGCATCACGCAGGACCAGTTGGCCATGCGCATGAAGGACGAGGAGTGGGACAGCGTCATCTCGACCAATCTGTCGGCCGTCGGGCGCTTGTCGCGCGCCGTGCTGCGCGGCATGATGAAGGCCAAGGCCGGCCGCATCATCAGCATCACCTCCGTGGTGGCCTCGTCGGGCAATCCGGGGCAGATGAATTACGCGGCGGCCAAGGCCGGCGTGGAGGGCATGAGCCGCGCGCTGGCGCGCGAAATCGGCAGCCGCAACATCACCGTCAATTGCGTCGCGCCGGGTTTCATCGACACCGACATGACGAAGGGCTTGAGCGCCGAGCAGCACGCCGCCCTGTTGACGCAAATCCCGCTGGCGCGCCTGGGCGCACCGGAGGATGTCGCCAACGCCTGCGCCTTCCTGGCCTCGCCGCAGGCGGCGTATATCACCGGCACCACCTTGCACGTGAACGGCGGCATGTACATGAATTGATGCGAAGGCGCGGCGGCGCCCCCGGCGCCAGAATGGGCCGGGGCGCGTTTCCACGCAATCACATCTTTTAGCAGCAGGTTCGGTAGACTTAGCAGCAGACACCGAAATTAGTATTCGGGCGCGCAAACCTGATAAAATGCGCGCACTTTCCGTAACACACACAATGGAGCCATAACATGTCGGATATCGAACAACGCGTTAAGAAAATCGTCGCTGAACAACTGGGCGTAGCCGAAGCAGACATCAAGATCGAATCCTCGTTCGTCGATGACCTCGGCGCTGATTCGCTGGATACCGTCGAACTGGTCATGGCACTGGAAGACGAATTCGAAATGGAAATCCCGGACGAACAAGCTGAAAAGATCACCACCGTGCAACAGGCTATCGATTACGCCACTGCACACGTTAAGGCCTAAGCCTGTTTGACCGACTTCAGGAGAATCGCTTGAGCCGTTCCAAAAACCGTCGCGTAGTTATCACCGGCCTGGGCTGCGTTTCACCTGTCGGCAATTCGATTGCCGAGGCGTGGAGCGCAATCCTCGAGGGGAAATCTGGCATTGCCAACATCACCAAGTTTGATGCGCAGCCTTTTACCACCCGTTTCGCAGGCGAAGTCAAAGGCTTCAATATCGAGGATTACATCCCCGGTAAAGACGCCCGCCACATGGATACCTTCATCCATTACGGCATGGCCGCCGGCATCCAGGCGATGCAGGACTGCGGTCTGGTCGTCACCGAGGAGAACGCCGAGCGTATCGGCGTCATCATCGGCTCCGGCATCGGCGGCTAGCCGCTGATCGAAGAGACCAAGTCCGACTACGAGAAGCGCGGCCCGCGCCGCATTTCGCCCTTCTTCGTGCCCGCCTCGATCATTAACATGATCTCCGGCAATCTGTCGATCAAGTATGGTCTGAGGGGCCCGAATCTGGCCATCGTGACCGCTTGCACGACCGGTTTGCACAGCATCGGCGCGGCCGGCCGCATGATCGAGTACGGCGACGCCGACGTCATGATCGCCGGTGGCGCGGAAGCGACCATCTCGCCGCTGGGCCTGGGCGGTTTCGCCTCGGCGCGCGCCTTGTCGACCCGCAACGACGATCCGGCGACCGCTTCGCGGCCGTGGGACCGCGACCGCGACGGCTTCGTGCTGGGCGAGGGCGCCGGTGTCATGGTGCTGGAAGAGTACGAGCACGCGGTGGCCCGCGGCGCCAAGATCTACGCCGAGCTGCTCGGTTTTGGGATGAGCGCTGACGCTTATCACATGACTTCGCCGCTGGAAGACGGCGGCGGCGCCAGCAAGTCGATGCTCAACGCCCTCGGCAACGCCGGCGTGAACCTCGACCGCGTCGACTATATCAACGCGCACGGCACTTCGACGCCGCAGGGCGACATGGCCGAGGTGATGGGCATCAAGCGTACCTTCGGCGCGCATGCCGGCAAGGTGGTGGTGAACTCGACCAAGTCGATGACCGGCCATTTGCTGGGCGGCGCGGGCGGTCTGGAAGCCGTCTTCACCGTGTTGGCGCTGCACCACCAGGTGTCGCCGCCGACGATCAACATCTTCAATCAAGATCCGGCTTGCGACCTTGATTTCTGCGCCAACACGGCGCGCCAGATGAAGATCGACATCGCGGTGAAAAACTCCTTCGGTTTCGGCGGCACCAACGGGACCCTGGTCTTCGGTAAAGCTTGAACCTCTGGCGCCCGCTCCGGTCAAACGGGGTGGGCGCTGATTCGGCGCTGGCATCCGCCAGCGTCTGAATTCGCCCGGCATCTCGCCGGCGCGCTCGTATTGCCTTCCCATATTAGCCCTCCATGTCGATCGCGCTGTCCGTCCGCGTGCGTCCCGCCGTCCGTTTGCGCTTCGCTTCGGCCGCCTTGTCCCTGTGCGCCATCGCCGCCGGCCTGGCGCTGGCCTTGGCGCGCGGCGGCGACTTCCTGGGCGCCCCGGTCGGCGCCTGCGCCAGCGGCCTGGGCGGCCTGGCCTGCCTGCTGCGCCCCGTCCAAGACGGTATGCGGCGGCGCCTTGATATTTCCGCTGTCGGACAAATTCGCTTGACGGTATACCAACATATGGGGGAGGGCGCGGCCGCCACCCGCAGCGCCAGTCTCATGCCGGGCTCTACCCTGTGGCCGGGCTTTCTGCTGCTGCGCCTGCGCCTGGAGGATGGCGCCGTGCTGGTGTTGGCGCTGTGGCGCGGCAATGTGGGCGGGGCGGCGTTTCGCTCCCTGGCCGTGGCCTGCAGGGCGATCGCCGCGCGCGGCGGCGGAATGGAATAAAAAAAGCGGGATTCACTGAACTTATTGCAGCGAGCCAACTCTATATCAGTACGGGCGCCTCGCTGCGTGTTAACAAGGACATGGGCAGTGAGGACAGAGCGTGAGTGTGATCAGCTGCTGGTTGAGCGCGTCCAGCAGGGCGATAAACGGGCATTCGACGTGCTGGTGTCCAAATATCAGCGCCGGCTGATGCGTTTGGTGTCGCGCCTCGTGCATGACCAGGCCGAGGCGGAGGATGTGGTTCAGGAAACGTTTATCAAGGCGTACCGGGCCTTGCCGCATTTTCGCGGTGACTCGGCCTTCTACACCTGGTTGTACCGGATCGGCGTCAACACGGCGAAGAATTACCTGGTCACCCAGGGGCGCCGCACGCCGACCTCGACCGATACGGACGCCGAACAGGCCGAAAGCTTCGATGGCGGCGATAACTTGCGCGACATTAATACGCCGGAGTCCATGCTTGCCAGCAAGCAGATCGCCGAAGCGGTCAATGCCGCGATGGATTCGCTGCCGCTGGAATTGCGCACCGCCATCGTGCTGCGTGAAATCGAGGGCCTCAGCTACGAGGAGATTTCCGCCGTCATGGCCTGTCCGATCGGCACGGTGCGCAGCCGCATTTTCCGCGCCCGCGAAGTGATCGCGGAAAAATTGCGGCCCTTCTTGGACATGCCTGTTGACAAGCGTTGGTAAGGCAGTGATTATTTGCAATTGAACGTATGGACATCGGCAAGGCGCTTGCGCGATGGGTGAAACGGGCCGGTAGTCCGCCGCATGCCGGATGAGGCGCACTTGAGAGATGGCGGGACGATCTGATGGAAACGCAAACTACGCTGCACGACAATATCTCGGCCTTGCTCGATGGCGAGCTGGCCCAGGCGGACGTCGAACTGGCCTTCGCCGCGCTCGACACCGAGGAGGGCCGGACGGCTTGGGACGCCTACCTGCGCATCGGCCACGCGCTGCGCTCGGACGCCTGCGGCGCCGAGCTGAGCGACGGTTTCGCCGCCCGCCTGGCGGCGCGCTTGGGCGAAGAGGCGCCGCTGTCGCCGCCGGCGCGCGCCGGCCAGGCGCAGGGCGAGGGTGGTGGCGCGGTCGCGCCCCTCAATAGCCTGCCCTGAGCGGCCCCGCAACGCGCCGGGCCTTGAAAAACGCCGCGCGCGCGATATCTGGTGTGGGCGGCGCCCGGCGTTTTCGCTTACCATGCTTGCGACCCCTCTTATGGCGCGGCCCCGGGGTGTGCGCACCATCCGATTCCATACTCAACCGTTATCTCCCATGACAAAAAAAATCTCCCCTGTCCGCACCTCCCTGTCCGCCTTATTGCTCGGCAGCGCGGGCGTCTTCTTCGCGCCCGCCGCGCTGGCACTGGCGCCGCCGGCCCAGGCGGCGGCCGTCGCCAGCCTGCCCGATTTCGCCGACCTGGTCGAGAAGGTCGGCCCGGCCGTCGTCAATATCCGCACCACCGAGCGCATGAAGATGCCGCGCGGCGCACAGGGCGGCGGCGCCGCGCCGGCCCCCGCGCCGCGCCAGCAGGCGCCGCAGGGCCGCCGCGCCGTGCCGCCGGACGAGCAGGTGCAGCGCGGCGTCGGCTCCGGTTTCATCATTTCGGCCGACGGCTATGTGCTGACCAACGCCCACGTCGTCGACGGCGCCGACGAAGTCTATGTGACGCTCACCGACAAGCGCGAATTCAAGGCCAAGGTGCTGGGCGCCGACGCCCGCACCGACGTCGCCCTGCTGAAGATCGAGGGCGCCAACCTGCCGCGCCTGAGCATGGGCGATTCGAGCAAGATCCGCGTCGGCGAATGGGTCATCGCCATCGGCTCGCCCTTCAACCTGGAAAACACGGTCACGGCCGGCATCATCTCGGCCAAGGCGCGCGACACCGGCGACTACCTGGCGCTGATCCAGAGCGACGTGGCCGTCAATCCGGGCAATTCGGGCGGCCCCCTGATCAATATGCGTGGCGAGGTGATCGGCATCAACTCGCAGATCGCCACCCTGTCGGGCGGCTACAACGGCATCTCCTTCGCCGTGCCGATCGACGAGGCGATGCGCGTGGGCGAGCAACTGAAGAAATCCGGCAAGGTCACGCGCGGGCGCATCGGCGTCCAGATAGGCGAGCTGAGCAAGGATGTGGCCGAATCGCTGGGCCTGAAGAACGCCCAGGGCGCCCAGGTCTCGATGGTCGAGCCGGGCGGCCCGGCCGACAAGGCCGGCATCAAGGTCGGCGACATCATTCTGAAGTTCAACGGCGTCGCCATCGGCCGCTCCTCCGACCTGCCGCGCCTGGTGGGCGGCACGGCCCTGAACAGCCGCGCCACCGTCACCGTCTGGCGCAAGGGCGCGCAGCAAGACATTCCCGTCACCATCGTCGAGCTGGAGGGCGACAAGGTGGCCAAGAAGGGCGGCAAGGCCACGCCGGCCGAACCTGCCGTCAATGCGCTGGGCCTGTCGGTGAGCGACCTGAGTCCGGTCAAGAAGCGCGAATTGGCGCTCGAGGCGGGCGTGCTGGTGGAGGCGGTCGACGGCGTCGCGGCCGGCGCCGGCCTGCAGCCGGGCGACGTGATCTTGCAAGTGAATAATATCGAGGTCAGGGACGCCAAGCAATTCAACGCCGTCGTCGTCAAGCTCGACCCGAAGAAGTCTGCGGTGGTGCTGGTGCGCCGCGGCGACGTGTCGCAATTCGTGTCGCTGCGCCCGTCGGCGAAATAAACCCGCGCCGCGGGGCCGGGGCCGGACCGCGTGGTTCGGCCCCTAGCCCGGGCCTTGAACCCTTTTCCCTCCGAATCATGCATTTCACCCTATATTCCCGTGGCTACTGCCATTTGTGCGACGACATGCTGGCCGCGCTGCAGGCGCTGCGCACGCCGGCCCGCCCCTTCACCGTCGCGGTCCTCGACGTCGACGCCGACCCGGCCCTGCTGGCGCGCTTCGACGAATTGGTGCCGGTCCTGTTCGCCGACCTGGCGCGGCCCGAGCTGTGCCACTATCTCCTCGACGCCGGGGCGGTCGAGGCCAGCCTGCGCCTGGCCTATGCGCCCGCCAATATGTGATAATTAACAACATTTATATCTTTGCAGCGTCTTTTTGCGCCCCGCCGGCGCGCCAATTGACCCCGGCCGGCGGCGCCCGCGTCATAACACGGGCTTTCTACTCTGAAATCCGGTAAAATGGGAGAATCGAAAAAGCTTCTGTTTGCTGCAGTCGCTTCTGTCGCTTCAAAGGCGCTCGCCTGGGGCTCAACGCCCCCCTCGGAGCGCTTTTTTTATCATCGCGCGAAGTTCGCTTCGGCGGTGGTCCCCGATCAGCAGTATCGTCTTTCATACTTCGCATTTATATTTGTTAATGAACAACATACGCAATTTCTCCATCATCGCCCATATCGATCACGGTAAGTCGACCCTGGCCGACCGCATCATTCAAGTGTGCGGCGGCTTGTCCGACCGTGAGATGGAAGCCCAAGTGCTCGATTCGATGGATCTGGAGCGCGAGCGCGGCATCACCATCAAGGCGCAGACGGCGGCGCTGCACTACACGGCCCGCAACGGCCAGGTGTACAACCTGAACCTGATCGACACCCCCGGCCACGTCGACTTCAGCTATGAAGTGAGCCGCTCGCTGTCGGCCTGCGAGGGCGCGCTGCTGGTCGTCGACGCCTCGCAGGGGGTGGAGGCGCAGACCGTGGCGAACTGCTACACGGCGCTCGACCTGGGCGTCGAAGTGGTGCCGGTGCTGAACAAGATCGACTTGCCGAACGCCGACCCGCCGAACGCCATCGCCGAAATCGAGGACGTCATCGGCATCGACGCCACCGACGCCGTGCATTGCTCGGCCAAGACCGGCCTGGGCGTCATCGACGTGCTGGAATCGCTGATCCTCAAGGTGCCGCCGCCGAAGGGCGATCCGGACGCGCCGCTGCAGGCGCTGATCGTCGATTCCTGGTTCGACAACTACGTCGGCGTGGTCATGCTGGTGCGCGTCGTCAACGGCACCCTGAAGCCGAAGGAAAAGATCCTCCTGATGGCCAGCGGTTCCGTGAACCTGGTCGAGAGCATCGGCGTCTTCGCGCCGCGCTCGGTGTCCCTGCCGACCCTGTCGGCCGGGCAGGTGGGCTTCATCATCGCCGGCATCAAGGAATTGAAGGCCGCCAAGGTGGGCGACACCGTCACCCTGGCCAGCCGTCCGGCCGCTGCGCCCTTGCCAGGCTTCAAGGAAGTGCAGCCGCAAGTGTTCGCCGGCCTGTTCCCGGTCGAGGCCAACCAGTACGACGCGCTGCGCGATTCGCTGGAAAAGCTGAAATTGAACGACGCCGCCCTGATGTACGAGCCGGAAGTGTCGCAGGCGCTGGGCTTCGGCTTCCGCTGCGGTTTCCTCGGCCTGTTGCACATGGAAATCGTGCAGGAGCGCCTGGAGCGCGAGTTCGACATGGACCTGATCACCACGGCGCCCACCGTGGTGTACGAGGTGGTCCTGCGCGACGGCAGCGTCATCAAGGTCGACAATCCGTCCAAGATGCCCGACCCGTCCAAGATCGAGGAGGTGCGCGAACCCATCGTCACCGTCAATCTGTACATGCCGCAGGAATACGTCGGCTCCGTCATCACGCTGTGCATCGCCAAGCGCGGCATCCAGCTGGACATGAGCTACCACGGCCGCCAGGTCAAGCTGGTGTATGAAATGCCGATGGCCGAGATCGTGCTGGACTTCTTCGACAAGCTCAAGTCGACCTCGCGCGGCTACGCCTCGATGGACTACGAGTTCAAGGAATACCGCGCCGCCGACGTCGTCAAGGTCGACATGCTGATCAACAGCGAGCGCGTCGACGCGCTGGCCATCATCGTGCACCGCTCCAACAGCCAGTACCGCGGCCGCGCCGTGGCCGCCAAGATGCGCGAGCTGATCCCCCGCCAGATGTTCGACGTGGCGATCCAGGCGACCATCGGGGCGAACATCATCTCGCGCGAAAACGTCAAGGCCCTGCGCAAGAACGTGTTGGCGAAATGCTATGGCGGCGACATCAGCCGCAAGAAAAAGTTGCTTGAAAAGCAAAAAGCGGGTAAAAAGCGGATGAAGCAAGTGGGTTCGGTGGAGATTCCACAGGAAGCATTCTTGGCAATTCTACAAGTGGACGATAAATGAGCCTGCAAGTTATCTTAGGAAATTTCGCCTTAATCCTGTTCGTGCTGATGGTCTTGACCGGCGTGATCTGGTTCCTCGACGTGTTCTACCTGGCCAAGCAGCGCCGCGGCGCCGCCGACCGCGCGCTGGCCGACTACGACGCGCGCCGCGCCAAGCTGGGCGCCGAGGGCATCAAGGTCGAGCCGGGCGACAGCCGCGCCGCGATCGAGGCGGCGCTGTTGCGCCAGCCGACCTGGGTCGAGTATTCGGGCAGCTTCTTCCCCGTCATCGCCCTGGTGTTTTTCCTGCGCTCCTTCCTGTACGAGCCGTTCAAGATCCCGTCCTCGTCGATGGTGCCGACCCTGCTGGTGGGCGATCTGATCCTGGTGAACAAGTTCACCTACGGTATACGCCTGCCCATCCTGAACAAGAAGGTCATCGAAGTGAACGAGCCGCAACGCGGCGACGTGATGGTCTTCAAGTACCCGAAGGATATGTCGCAGGATTACATCAAGCGCATCGTCGGCGTGCCCGGTGATAAAATCACCTATGAAAACAAGCGTTTGACGGTGAACGGCCAGGTCGTCAAGTACACCGTTCTGGACGAGTATCTGGACGACGAGCAACCGGTCTACCACAAGCAGTTCCAGGAAAACCTGGTCGGCGTGCCGCACCGCATCCTCAACGATGAGTCGGCGCCGACGCTGAACCTGCGCCAGGTGGTCGATTTCCCGAACCGCGACGCCTGCGACTACAATGACGATGGCTTCACGTGCGTCGTTCCCGCCGGGAACTACTTTATGATGGGCGATAACCGCGACAACAGCGCCGACAGCCGTTACTGGGGCTTCGTGCCGAACAAGAACATCGTCGGCAAGGCTTTCTTCGTCTGGATGAACCTGGGTAATCCAAAGCGCATCGGCGGCATACACTAAGGAGTGGCACATGGCTAGGACCGCAGCGCGGCGCAAGAGGCAACAGGGGATCTCCCTGGTCGGCCTGATTTTTGTCCTGGCCATCCTGGGCTTTCTCGGCGTGCTGGGCCTGAAGATCGTGCCGACCTATGTCGAGTACCGCGCCATCGGCAACGGCATCAAGCTGGCCAAGGCGTCCGGCCACACGGTGCGCGAGATCCAGGCCGCCTTCGACCAGAACGCCAGCGTCACCTACATCGACACGCTCAAGGGCAAGGACTTGCTGATCTCGGCCGAAAGCGGCGAGATCGAAGTCAGCTTCGCCTACGAGAAGCGCATCCCGCTGGTGGGGCCGGCCAGCCTGCTCATCGACTACTCGGGCAGCACCGCCAAGGGCGGCGCGCCGGCCAAGCCCGCCGAATAAATCCGCACAACCACGACAGAAACAACAATGAATCTTCAGTTATTGCAAAAACGCTTAGGCTATACGTTCCAGGATGCTGGCCTGTTGCAGCAAGCCTTGACGCACCGTAGCCACAGCAGTTTGCATAATGAACGGCTGGAGTTCCTCGGTGATTCGATCCTGAACTGCGTCGTCGCCTCCATCCTCTATGAGCGCTTCGCCGCCATCGACGAGGGCGACCTGTCGCGCCTGCGCGCCAACCTGGTCAAGCAGCAGTCGCTGTACGAAATCGCGCAAAAGCTCGAGCTCTCGCAGTTCCTGCGCCTGGGCGAGGGCGAGTTGAAATCGGGCGGCTTCCGCCGTCCCTCCATCCTGGCCGACACGCTGGAGGCCCTGCTGGGGGCGATCTTCCTCGACGCCGGCTTCGATCCGGCGCGCGACGTCATCCGCGCCTTCTACATCCCCATCCTCGATTCGGTCGACCCGCAAACCCTGGGCAAGGACGCCAAGACCCTGCTGCAGGAATTCCTGCAGAGTAAAAAAATCTCGCTGCCGCAATACAATGTGGTGGCCACCCACGGCGCGGCGCACAGCCAGGAATTCGAAATCGAATGCCTGGTGCCCAAGCTCGGCATCCAGGTCTACGGCCGCGGCGGTAGCCGCCGCGCCGGCGAGCAGGCCGCCGCCAAACTGGCGCTCGACGTGGCCGAACAGGCCATGCTGAAAAGCCCGGCCGCCGGCCGCAAGGCCAAGCCGCGCGCCACCCAGCTGAAACTGGCCGGCATCGCCACCATCCAGAACGAGGGCGCCGCGCCGGCTCCGGCCGACGGCAAACCGAGCACCATCGCACTTCACACTAAACAGAATCGACACTAGCATGACAGCCACTCCTATGCCCGCCAACTTCCGCTGTGGCTACATCGCCATCGTCGGCCGCCCGAACGTGGGCAAATCGACCTTGATGAACGTGCTGATCGGCGCCAAGGTCAGCATCACCTCGCGCAAGGCGCAGACCACGCGCCACCGCATCACCGGCATCCAGACCGTCGAGGACGCGCAGTTCATCTACGTCGACACGCCGGGCTTCCAGACGCGCCACTCGAACGCGCTCAACAAGACGCTCAACAAGACCGTCACCAACACCCTCATCTCCTCGGACGTGATCCTGTACCTGATCGAGGCGGGCACCTTCGGCCCGGCCGACCAGCAGGTGATGGACCTGTTGCCGAAAGAGGTGCCGTGCATCCTCGTCATCAACAAATCGGACCGCGTCAAGGACAAGGCCGTGCTGCTGCCGTTCGCGCAGAAGATCGCCGCCATGCGCGACTTCGCCGCCATCGTGCCGGTCTCGGCCAAGCTGCACTTCCAGCTGGACGGCCTGCAAAACGAGATCAAGCGCCTGATGCCGGAAAACCAGCCCATTTTCGGGCCGGACGACATCACCGACCGCAGCGAAAAATTCCTCGCCTCGGAAATCGTGCGTGAAAAACTGTTCCGCTTCGTCGGCGACGAACTGCCCTACACCAGCACCGTCCTGATCGAGAAGTTCGAGCAGGAAGGCGACCTGCGGCGCGTCTTCGCCGCCATCCTGGTCGAGCGCGACACGCACAAGTCCATGATCATCGGCAACAAGGGCGCGCGCCTGAAGGACATCTCCAGCCAATCCCGCCAGGACATGGAAAAACTCTTCGGCGGTCCCGTGTACCTGGAAATCTGGGTGAAGGTCAAATCCGGCTGGGCCGACAACGAAGCCGGTCTGCGCGCCTACGGCTACGAGTAAGCCCGCCTGACGGTGCGACGCGCATGACCACCCCCACGCTCGACGCCGAAGCAGTCCTCGCGCCGGCCGCCGCGCCGGCGTTGGCGCCGCGCGCGCCGGCC
>JANXSQ010000132.1 GCA_025356595.1 Janthinobacterium sp.
ATACATCGAAAGCTTTTATAACCGCCAGCGGCGCCACTCGCGCCTTGGCAATGTTCCGCCCGCGTTGTTTGCTGAAAAATTCAGCAAACAACCGCAAGCGGCTTGAAACAAGAGTGTCCGCTATTGACAGTACACCTCATAGCTCTTCGCATGAGTAATATAGAATTCTTAACTTACAATGGATTAATTATAAATGCAAAGAATGCGTATCAAGCTTACTTCCAGTCCAGGAAACATTTATCAAGGATTGATGCAGTTCTAGGAGGGCTTCGAGATTTACGAGTAATCGAACCTACTTCCGCAGCAGGAAAGGCATCCGATTCGAAACCTACGCTTGCCCTTGTGACAAGTAGCAACTCAGTAAGTTGAAAAAATTAAATCGTGTGGAGGAAAAACTTCCCAACATTGTTAAATATCACTGTCAATTTTTTACATATCAACTATAAACATCGCTGGGTTTCATTGAAATAAAAAGTCGCATGGACAATAGCTTGAGCGCCTAATGTCTCATTTTATGGCGGATTCGATTCCCGCTGCCTCCATCGCCGAGCATAAAGCCCGCTGATTCGTCAGCGGGTTTTATGTCTTTCTGGTTTGCATTATCAAAGAAGAAGAGCCCAGACCATGAATGGTCCAAGAATCGCAATTCCTGCACCGTGCCGTGGAACATGAGTTGCCCAGCCTGGCTATTTAGCGATTAAGTGGCGAAATGTCGGCTCGATATTTTTCCCATGCAGATGTCTCACGATATCCTCAAGCGACGCATCCTTCAGGAGCCGCCCTCCTGAAACATGGACCGGCGTCAATGACGGAGCAACAGCCTCCGGCACCGTGCCATGCATCTGCTGGAGCATGTTGAGCGCCTGCGTAAACTGTTTATCGGTCACGCTTTTCAGGTCCGCCAGGAAAGCCGCCTGCGCACTATGGGGCGGGGCCATCTCCAAGCCAGGTTCCTCGGCGAAAGAAGCGCCCATGCCGGGATTGATGAATGCGGCCCACATGCCGGTGGCCAAGTGCAGGCAAGGCGGCAGTTCCGCCAGGGTATTGGCCGCTTCAGCCGCCCCGTCGGCATCCGGAGCCTCGTCCGCCCCCTCATTCCGAAGATCCGGGAAGTAGGTTTTGCGCAGCAAACGCAGAAACTGCTGTGCCTGGGCGACCGGTATCGGCGTCGCCAAGGAGAGCCAGAGGCCGTAACCCTTGCCGCCGGAGATGCTCACGGCCGGCGCGGGCAGGCCCAGCGGATCTTGCAGCGCGTTGGCCACCTCGCACAGTTTGGACCAGTGTTCGTCTCCCTTGCCGGCCGCCGCGCCGTGAAAATCGATGAGCAGCGCGCGGGTAAGTCCCTCCTCCGAGAGCAGATCAAGGGCTATTGTTTTCTCGCCCCGCAGGTGTTGCTCCAGAATTGCCGGCGACAAGTCTCCCGCCGGAATGCCTGCATCGCCGTCCTTGCTCTGCGCGCGGTACTGTTGGCCCTTGAGCAGATACAAGCGGGTTAATTCTGAAATTAGTTTTTGCATCAATATGTCCTGTTGGGAGCGGCTGGAAGACGGTCGTCTTGCGGCGGGAAGCGGAACCTGTATCGAATTGAGACATGGAATTGTATCGCTGAGGATCTTGAGGATCTACATCTCGGTATCAGGCACGCGCTGGTCGTGGGCGTGCAGGCTTGGCCTCGGTCGACAGGCTTGCACGCGAGCGCGCGACAGCGGGGACGACTTCGGCCGCGATCGGCTCGGCAACCAGACGCACGCCCAGCGCCGCCAGGACCTTGGTAATCGTTTCCATGCGCGGTTGGCTATTGGGGCGCAACGCCTTGTACAGCCCTTCACGGGTGAGGCCGGCGGACTTGGCGATGTCGGCCATGCCGCGGGCGCGCGCGATGTTGCCCACGGCGGCGGCCAGAAGTGCGGCGTCGTTCGTCTCCAGCACTTCGGTGAGATAGGCGGCAACAGCCTTGTCGCTCGTCAGGCAGTCCGATGCATCGAAATTCCCGATACCCGTGCCGTCAAGATCGGCCACGCCAATGTTGTGTTCACTCATGCCAGTCTCCGATTCTTGCATGATTATACTGTAATCAGTCGATTACAAATGCTCGCTCAAATCGAATGCATGGAAGGCGAGTGGATTCAGATTCATCCTTTGCTTGCGCCCGAGCTTGGCGCCGATCGAGCGACTCGGGCGACATGCGCGCGCAGTTCGGAAACCAGCCTGAGCATCGCCCGGCCCCGGGGTCCGCCGCCCGCGGTTTTCCCTGATCGGGTGGCAGGCAAATTACAGGTCGATTTTCACGCTCAGCTTGATCTGGCGCGGCGCGCCCGAAGCCAGGCGGGTGCCGGCGCCGGCCCAGTAGCGCCTGTCGGCAGCGTTGAGATGGGCAGGGAACGGTCGCGCGCCGCCTCCGCGTGGCCGGCCTCCAAGGTCAGCGCCCAGTTAACTACTTTACATCCTTGGCCAGTGCCGCGAAAAACCACAAATCGGGGTCAGGTCTTGCTTGTTGCATGACAGCGCAACAAACAAGACCTGACCCCGATCTTTGGGTCTCTTTATTTTATTCTTTCGTTTTGAGCGACTGCGCCAGTTCGCCCGCTTTGAGCGATCCCATCAAGCTGAGCAGGGTGGTGAAGGCATTGCTGTCGCCGCCGCCCATCTGGATCTGCGGCACCAGCGGCATTTTGGCCGTCTCGAAGGCTTCGGCCAGGCGCAGCATCACGGTCTGCATCAGTTGCTTGTCGGCGCCCTCGCCTTGCATCGCCTCGGACTTGGCGTGGATCGCCGCCGCCTCGGCCTCGCCGACCGAGCGGATGGCCGAAGCCCGGCCGGCGCCTTCCATTTCCTGCTTGAACTTCTCGCCCTGCGCCAGCGCCTCGACTTCCTGGCGTTTCTTCTCGGCCGCCTTGACGTTGGCCGAGCCCTGGTTTTCCTTGATCGAAATGTCCACCAGCGAGCCGGTCAGTTCCTTCTGCTTGGCGGCGCGCTGTTCGGCCTCGTTCAGCTCGCGCTCCTTGTCGGCGGCGATCTGTTTCTGCGCGAAGGTTTCAACTTGTTCGCGGGCGATCTGGCGGTCGCGCAACTGCGCCATGATGTTCTCGATCTTGGTGTCGCCCGCCTGCGGCTTCGGCGTGCCGATCAGCACCTCCTGGAATTCCAACGAATAGGCCTGGAAGCGCTCGCGCATGTCGTTCGAGGCGTTGGTCTGCAATTCGCTGCGCGACTGGATCAGTTCGATGAAGGTCTTGGTCTGTGAAACGTTTTTGAAGTAGGACGAGACCATCGGGTCGAGCGTCTGTTCGACCAATTGCGCGACGTTGCCGAAGCGCTGCACCACCATCGGCGCCTTGCGGTAGTCGATGTGCACCACCACCGACAGCGGCAGTTGCGGCTCGAACGCGTCCTTGGTGATGAGGGTGATTTCGCGCAGGTTGGCGTCGAACTTGGAGCCGCTCTCGCCTGACTTCCACATCAGCACGAAGTTGGTCGTCGGCACCAGCTCGATCTTGCCGGCGTAGGTGTTGAAGGCGTACTTGCCGGGCATCAGCGCGTCGCGCCAGACGCCGCGGCAACCGCTCTCGACCAGCTCGCCGTGGCTGTATTCCTTGCCGGACAGGTCGGCGCCCTTGCGCCCCGTATACGACACGACGACGCCGACGAAGCCGACCGGGATGATGGTCTTTTTGATGAACTCGACGGTGGCGAACAGGCGGTTGATGAAATACGTGCCCTCGCAGAGCACGTGGAGCTGACGACCACGTGACCCACCAGCGGCGAGGAACGCCTCTGGATCCTGGAAGTTGTTGTGATACGTGCGCGGGGTTTGCGCATCGTCACCCACAGGGTGCGATAACCATTCCATCCAATGAACCCCGGATTTATCGAACTTTTTGGGGTCTCGCGCGCGGCCCGCTGGATCGTCGGCGGTCCGGTCAGTCGGGCAAGCGGGCCAGGGCGTTGTCGCCCTTCCACGCGTCGTACGCCGTCAGCAGATCGTGCACGAGCGCCTCGGCCACGAACGCA
>JANXSQ010000141.1 GCA_025356595.1 Janthinobacterium sp.
ATCGGCAATCTGAACCTGGCCGCGCAGATCATCGCCCGGCAGCAGGCCGCGCAGGCCGCCGCCCGCGCCGCCGCGCAGGGCGCCCCGGCGACGCAGCCGGAGGGCTTGGGCGCCGGCGCGCTGCAGGTCGACAGCAACAGCCTGAGCAAGGGCTGGCTGAACGCCAGGGCGCCGCAGCAATCTAGCGCCGCCGGCAACACCCTGGTGCAGATCGAGCAGACGGCCGACAAGGCCATCCTGAACTGGGAAAGCTTCAACGTCGGCAAGAACACCACCCTGGAATTCAAGCAGCAGGCCGCCTGGTCGGTGCTGAACCGGGTCAACGACCCGCTCGCCCGCCCCAGCCAGATCCAGGGCCAGATCAAGGCCGACGGCACGGTCATGATCGTCAACCGCAACGGCATCGTCTTCGGCGGCGCCAGCCAGGTCAACACGCGCAATCTGGTGGCGGCGGCGGTCGGCATGGGCGACGCCAAGTTCCGCGCCGGCCTGTACAGCGAGGCGCTGGGCAGCGGCCTGGCGCCGGCCTTGGCGAACGACCTGGTGGTGCAGGCCAACGCGGCCGCTTACACCAAGGCGACGGCCGACGTCGTCGTCGCCGCCGGCGCGCGCATCGAGACGCGCGCGCCGCAGTCCGTCACCGAGGGCGGCGGCTATGTGCTGCTGGCCGGGCGCGGGGTCGAGAACGGCGGCGCCATCAGCACGCCGGGCGGCCAGACGACGCTGGCGGCGGGCGACGCCTTCAGCATCGCCAAGGGCGTGGGCAGCGACGCGAACCAGAATTCCAGCACGCGCGGCAATATCGTCGCGCCCCTGTCCGTGGCCGCCGGCGCGGCCGACGGCGGGGCCGGCCTGGTGCGCAACCGCGGCCTGGTGCAGGCCAGCACGGGCGACATCAGCCTGAACGGGCGCAGCGTCGAACAGGCCGGCGTGCTGCTGTCGAGCACGTCGGTGACGACCCGCGGCAGCATCCACCTGAACGCGCTGGGCGATCCGAAGAGCGCCGTCACGCTGGCCTCCGGCGGCCTGAGCGCCATCCTGCTCGACGACAAGGGCGCCACCGCGCTGGACGTGCAGCGCGGCGCCCTGCTGAAGGATTCGGTGCTCAACAGCGACGGCTTCTATGACCGGCGCGACCAGTCGCTGGTGCAGATCCGCTCCTCCGCCGACGTACAGTTCCAGGACGCCTCGCTGACCCTGGCCACCGGCGGCCAGGTGCTGGTCGAGGCGGCGCGCCGCAGCCAGGTGGAGAAGGGCGCGGCGATCGACGTCTCGGGCGCCGTCGGCGTGGCGCTGGCGATGGCCTCGAACAATGTGCTGATCAACGTCCAGGGCAACGAGCAGCGCGACGCCGCCGTCAACCGCGACGGCAAGAAACTCAACAGCGTCGACATGTGGATCGACCAGCGCGCGCTGACCCTGGTGCCGGCCGGCACCAACGGCTATCCGACCGACCGCTGGTACACCGGCGGCGGCCTGCTCGAGGTGAGCGGCTACCTGAACACGAATCCGCACGGCATCGGCGAATGGGCCGCGCAGGGCGGCAGCGTGGTCTTCGGCGGCGCCGAGCTGGTGACGCGGGCCGGCTCGAACATCAACGTCGCCGGCGGCTCGCTGAACGTGCAGGGCGGCACCGTCAAGCAGACCTGGTTGAAGGGCGCCGACGGGCAGTTGTACAACCTGGCCTCGGCGCCGGCCGACGTGCTCTACGACGGCGTCTACCGCGGCTTCGAGGACAAGCACGCGCGCTGGGGCGACAAGGCCAGCCGCTATTTCTTCAACAGCCTGGTGACGCCGCGCGAACAGTATGAGAACGGCTACACGGTGGGCCGCGACGCCGGCCGCGTGGTCGTCGCCACCGGCGCCGCCGTGCTCGAGGGCGGCATCGACGCCAGCGTGTTCCAGGGCGAGCGCCAGCAGCGCGCCCGCGACGCCGGCGCCGACGGCTACCGCCAGGCGCAGACGGCCGCCGCGCGCGCCGGCCAGTTGGTGCTGGGCGCGCTGCGCCCGGTCTACGACAGCGCCAGCGGCATGCTGCGCGACAGCCCGACGGCGCAGGTCGAGCGCATCCGCGTCGGCAAGGCGCCCGCGGCTGCCGCGCCCGGCCTGGCCGACGCGCTGGCGCCCGCCCTGGCGGGCAACATCGCCCTCGACGCCGACTGGCTGAACGGCCTGGGCCTGGGCGGCCTGGGCCTGTACGCCAGCGGCGCCGTCAGCGTCGACGCCGCCGTGCGCGTGGCCGCCGGCGGCGCCATCGCCCTGCACGCCACCGAGGTGGCCGTCAACGCCGACCTGGGCGCGCGCGGCGGCAGCATCGCGCTGGGCAACATCGTCGGCCGCTACACCAGCGCCGCCGGCGGCAGTTGGGTCGACAGCGGCCTGGTCGACATCCGCCCGGACGGCTACCGCGCCGCCGTGCGGATCCAGCCGGGCGCGACGCTCGACACGCGCGGCCTGTGGAGCAATCTGCTGCTGCAGCGCGAGGCCATCGCCGGCCTGCCGTATGTGGACGGCGGCGCCATCAGCATCCTCAGCAGCGGCGACGTCGCCCTGGGCGCCGGCAGCGCGCTGGACGCCTCGTCCGGCGCCGCCCTGCAAAGCGACGGCAGCCTGCGCGGCGGGCGCGGCGGCAACGTCACGCTCAAGGCGCGCCAGAGCGATCCGCACTACGATGACGCGGGCCTGCTGGCGCTGGACGGGCGCATCAGCGGCGAGGGCGTGAAGGGCGGCGGCCGCCTGACGATAGAGAGCGGCCGCGGTGTGCTCATCGGCGCGGCGCAGAACGGCGCCGCCGTCCTGGCGGCCGGCGCGCGCGGCGAGGTCGCGCTGCGCCTGGCCGAGGACTTCCACATCGCCGCCGGCGAGCTCATTCCGATGGATATCGCGCTCACCGTGTCGCAACTCAAGCCGGGCCAGACCGTGCTGGCCGACACCTCCACCAACGTCAGCAGCGTCAACCCGCTGACCATCGCCGCGCCGTGGCGCGTGCCGGCCCGCGTCAGCGTGCAAAGCGCCGCCGGCAAGATGTATTACGAGGGCAGCCTGGTGCCGCCCGGCACCGTCCTGTTCGGCCTCTCGCAACTCCCGGCCGGCTACGTGGTGCCCGCCGCCGTGTTCCCGATCGGCGTGCCGATCCCGCCGGTGACCACCCGCTACGAGGCCGGCAAGCTGGCCGCCGAGGCCATCGTCATCCCCACCGGCTACGCCATCGCCGCCGGCGCCAGCCTGCCGCGCGCGGTGGCCGTCGATCCCCTGGCGACGCTGGACCCGGCCCTGTTCCACAGCGGTTTTTCCGCCTACACCGTGGGCGCGCACGACGGCCTGGCCGTGGCGCCGGGCGGCCGCGTCGAGGTGACCATGCCGCTCCTGCGCGCCGACCTGGCGCGGGCGGCCGGCATCGCCGGCGGCGCCGAGGCGGGCGCCGCGCTGGAGCGCTGGACGCCGCCGCTGTGGCAGGAGAACGCCGCCGCCGGCAAGCTGACGCAGCGCGCCGGCGCCGACCTGAACCTGTACGCCGGCAACCTCTACAACCGCGGCCCGCTGCTGGTCGGCGAGGGCGCCGCCGTCACGCTCGACCCGGGCCGCGCGCTGACCCTGCAGGCCAACAGCCAGATCAGCGTGGAGGGCGCGCTGCTGGCGCCGGGCGGGCGGATCTCCATCCTGCCCGGCGGCTTCGGCACCGGCAACGACGTCGACAAGCCGGACGGCCGGCCGAACCCGACCTCGATCTGGATCGGCGCCGGCGCCGCGCTCGACGTGGCCGGCCTGGCCCACACGGCGCGCGACAGCGCCGGGCGCCGCTACGGCCGCGCCGACAAGGGCGGCACGATCGAAATCGGCGCCCGCCACCAGCTCGATGCCACCCAGGTCGAGGCGGCCGACGCCTTCCTCGTGCTGCGTCCCGGCGCGCGCCTGGAGGCCTCCGGGGCCGCCGCCACGGTCGACCTGGCGGGCGCGGGCGCGACCGTGCTGGCCGGCGACGGCGGCGTCATCGCCCTCAGTTCGGCGCGCGGCCTGCACCTGGACGGCGCCATGCGCGCCGCCGCCGGCGG
>JANXSQ010000185.1 GCA_025356595.1 Janthinobacterium sp.
TTTCGCATACCAGCAGCAAGATTGATGTCGAGCTGGGTGCTAAATTATTCAAGCACCTGCTCAGCCTGCCGATTGCCTACTTTCAGGCGCGTCGGGTCGGTGATTCAGTGGCCCGCATCCGGGAATTGGAAAGTATTCGCTCGTTCTTGACGGGCAATGCGCTGACACTGGTGCTGGACATCGTGTTCTCGTTTGTCTTTTTAGCGGTCATGCTCTGGTACAGCGTATGGCTGACGCTGATTGTTGCGGTGTCTATTCCTCTGTATGTTCTGTTGTCCCTGTTGTTTACCCCTGTCCTGCGAGCTAAGCTCAACGACAAGTTCAACAAAAGCGCAGAAAACCAGTCTTTTTTGGTTGAGACGCTCAGCGGAATTGATACCGTCAAAGCCATGGCGGTTGAACCGCGCTGGCAAGCCAAGTGGGAAAAGCAACTGGCCGCCTATGTGGCCGCTGGCCTGTCGACCAACAACATTGCGATGGTGGCCAGTGGCGGCGTTTCGCTGGTCAGCAAGCTCGTCACCGCCGCGATTATGTGGGTTGGCGCGACGCTGGTGGTCGATGACAAGATGACAGTTGGACAGCTAGTGGCTTTCAACATGCTGGCAGGCCAGGTGTCCTCACCGATCTTGCGTCTGGCTCAGCTTTGGAATGACTTTCAGCAGGTCGGTATTTCCATGAGCCGCTTGGGCGATATTCTCAATGCACGCACTGAGGTGGCGGGGCAAAAAACTCGCATCCCGCGTCTGGCAGGTGCCATCGAGTTTGACCAGGTCTCGTTTCGTTACCGCCCGGATGCACCTGATGTACTGCGCAGCATCGCCTTACACATCCAACCGGGGGAGGTGATTGGTATTGTGGGACGATCCGGCTCCGGCAAGAGCACGCTTACCAAACTGGTTCAGCGCCTCTATGTGCCGGACAGGGGCCGCGTGCTGGTGGATGGGCAGGACATTGGCATCATTGACACCACCAGTTTGCGCCACCAAATTGGTGTGGTCTTGCAAGAAAACCAGCTCTTCACCCGCTCTGTACGTGACAACATTGCCCTTTCTGACCCGGCTTTGCCGATCGAAACCATCATTGAAGCGGCCAAGTTGTCGGGCGCACATGAGTTTATCTGTGAACTCCCCGAAAGTTATGACACCATGGTTGGCGAGCATGGCACGGGCTTGTCAGGGGGGCAGCGCCAACGCATTGCGATTGCCAGGGCTTTGATCAGCAATCCTCGGGTGCTGATTTTTGATGAAGCTACCAGCGCCCTCGATTACGAATCAGAAAAAATTATTCAAGACAATATGCGCAGCATTTGCGCGGGTCGCACTGTGATCATCATCGCGCACCGCTTGACGGCTGTGCGCGAGGCCAACCGGATTGTGGTGATGGAGCGGGGTCAGATTGCCGAAGTGGGCAGCCACGAAGAATTGCTGCGCAACCCCGACGGCATTTATACCCACCTGTACCAATTGCAAATTGGCGGCATCGCCAATTTAAAGCCGGCTTGAATTCCGCATGAGCAAGCACCGACTCCTCGCCTGGCTTGACCTGCTAGGCCATTACAAGAGAACTTGGATTCATTATTGGGCGCAGCGCAAAGCATTGGATGGTCATTTGTTCAACGAACAGGAGGCCGAGTTCTTGCCAGCCGCGCTCTCTTTGCAAGAACAGCCGATTTCTTCCACCGCCCGATTGACCGCCAGAGTGCTGATGGCATTAGTCGCCATTACTTTTGCTTGGTCTGTCTTTGGCAAGATGGATATCATCGTTAATGCTAGCGGAAAAGTCATTCCATCGGGTTACAGCAAAACAATTGCCAGCGTTGATGTGGCCTCGGTAAGCGCCCTGAATGTTCAGGACGGGCAGTCTGTCAAAGCCGGTGATGTTCTGATAGAGCTGGACACGATTGCGGCGGATGCCGAAAGAGATAAAGCCCAAGGCGATGAATCAACAGCCAGGCTTCAAGTTGCGCGTTCAATTGCGTTGATCGCAGCGGTCGACACGGCAAGGGCACCTGAATTGCCGACCATCGACGGCATGTTGCCCGAACAATGGCAAGCTGCTCAACGCCATGTCAGTGGTCAGTACCAGGACTTTCGCGCCAAGCTAAACCGAATTCAGGGTGACATCAGCCGTTTTGAGGCCGAGCTGCCATTGGCCACCCAGCGCGCCAGCGACTACAAATTACTGGCCAAGGATAGGGATGTGTCAGAACACGCCTGGATAGAAAAAGAGCAAATCCGCATGGACATCAAAGCCCAGTTGCAAAACGCCAAGGATCAGCGTACCGCCTTGATCGAGCAAACCAAAAAAGAAGCGCACGATGCGCTGAATGACGGTTCACGCATTGCAGCGGCTAGCACTCAGGACGCCAGAAAAGCCCAGCAACGCGGTTATTTGCTGCGCTTGAGGTCACCCGTGGATGGAACCGTGCAGCAGCTGACGGTGCACACCGTGGGGGGTGTGGTCGAGGCAGCTAAGCCGTTGATGCTGATAGTGCCCCAACAAACCCAGGTCGAGGTCGAGGCCTTCCTGGAAAACAAAGATATCGGCTTTGTACAGGAAGGTCAGGCAGCTGAAGTCAAGATTGATGCATTTGAGTACAGCAAATTTGGTACCGTACCGGCCAAGGTGACGCATGTCTCGCGCGATGCCATCCAAGACGACAAAAAGGGCTTGATTTACTCGGTGCGTATTACGTTGAGCAAAAATACTATTAATGTTGAAGGCAAAGAATTGCCGCTGTCAGCGGGCATGTCGGTCAATGTGGAAATCAAAACCGGTACACGCCGCGTGATTGAGTACATCTTGTCGCCGCTGATGCAGCACGGGCATGAGGCCTTGAGTGAGCGCTAGCCCATCGAAGTTTAAAAACGTTGCGGCATTGATGGCCAGCATAGTCCTGTGGTGTGCGGCAACCCCGGCGCAGGCTTGGCCTCTAAAAATGTCAGGGGAAATCACTACCCCGTTCTCCGATCCGTTGGATACGCGTCCTGCACAGCTTGATATTGGTAAGGCGCTACCCGGCGACAAAACGTCTATGTCCTGTGCGCCATCTGAAGGGGCAGGGCAACGTCCCAGTGCTGATGTATCGAATATATTGAACAACCTGACTCTAACCCAGGCCGTTGATTTAGCGCTGTGCAATAACCCACAGGTCAAAAGTACATGGGCTGCGATTAAAGTGCAATCTGCCGGATTAGGAGAAGCCAGAGCAGCTTATCTGCCCATGGTCAACTTGGGTGCCAACCAGATCAGGGATCGGGTGTGGTACCCGAATGCCGCCCAGCCTGCACCAGCAGCCACTGTGCTGGCAGGCCTGACTGTTAATACCAGTCTAAGCTGGCGGCTGCTTGACTTTGGAGGCCGTGCAGCCAGTGCGGTTTCGG
>JANXSQ010000186.1 GCA_025356595.1 Janthinobacterium sp.
GATTCGCGGCCGAAAGGTATCGCGGGCCTTGGAATAAGGGAATGGCAATGTGGCGCTTGCGCTTGTGTGCATGATCGTGACCAAAATGCCGCGTTGAATATTCTCCGTCGCGGACGTGCGACGCTAGTCGTAGGAATCCCCGCCCTTTAGGGCGGGGAGGACGTCAACGGCCACCAAAGAGCATGGCCAGCACCAACTGCGCCACCTGCAGCAGGATCAGCGCCACCAGCAGCGACAGGTCCAGGCTGCCGACCAGCGGCACCACCCGGCGTATGGGGCTCAACAGCGGCTCGTTCAGGGCCCGCACAAACGGCGCCAGCGGCGCGTGCGGGTTGATCCAGCTGAAGATCGCCTCGATGATCAGCAGGGCCATGAAGCCGTACAGTATCCATTCCAGAAAGCGCTGCAAGGCCATCAGCAGAATGGTCTGGAATTGCAGGCCGGCGATGAACCAGACCGATGTGGCCAGCAGCACGATCAGGAAGGCACCGATCAGGCTGGCCCAGTCATACCCGCCCACGCCGGGGACGACGCGGCGCAAGGGCCGCACCAGCCAATCGGTCAACTGGAAGGTGAATTGAGCGACCGACGATGGCGGCCGTACCCGGACGGCCTGCATCCAAAAGCGTAACAGCAAAACGCCACCCAAAATGCTGGCAATGGTATTGACGATCAAGGTAAGAATACTGAGCACGACGATTCTCCAAAAAAAACCGCTGTGTGAATGATTCACACAGCGGCGTGTTGCCTCATCAAGGCAGCCAGTCGAACTTGCTTACGACGGGCGGGTGCTGGTAGGAAACGGCCATGCGGCTGCCGGCGACAACACGGTTTTTGCTGCGGGTGCAACGACGGCTGCCGGCTTGGCGACGGCGGCTTTTTTCGGAGCGGCCTTCTTAGGCTTGGCTACCGCTTTTTTCGCGACTGGCGCTGCGACGGCTGGTGCGACGACGGCTGGTGCGGCGACGACTGGCGCGGCGATTACCACCGGAGCTGCTGGCTTGGCGGCGACTTTAGCTGCCGGTTTCGCTGCGACTTTAGCTGCTGGCTTAGCTGCGACTTTTGCCGCTGGCTTAGCTGCGACTTTGACTGCAGGTTTCGCTGCGGCTTTGGCGGCTGGCTTAGCTACGACTTTTGCCACTGGCTTGGCTGCCGCTTTTGCTGCTGGCTTGGCTGCCGCTTTCGCTGCTGGCTTGGCTGCTGCTTTTGCCACTGGCTTAGCTGCGACTTTGACTGCAGGTTTCGCTGCGACTTTGGCGGCTGGCTTTGCTGCGACTTTTGCCGCTGGCTTGGCTGCTGCTTTCGCTACTGGCTTGGCTGCTGCTTTCGCTACTGGCTTGGCTGCTGCTTTTGCGACTGGCTTGGCTGCTGCTTTCGCTGCTGGCTTGGCTGCTGCTTTCGCTACTGGCTTGGCTGCCGCTTTCGCTACTGGCTTGGCTGCTGCTTTCGCCGCAGGCTTGGCTGCTGCTTTCGCTACTGGCTTGGCTGCTGCTTTTACCGCTGGCTTGGCTGCTGCTTTTACCGCTGGCTTGGCTGCTGCTTTTACCGCTGGCTTGGCTGCTGCTTTTGCCGCTGGCTTGGCTGCTGCTTTTGCCGCTGGCTTGGCTGCTGCTTTCGCTACTGGTTTGGCTGCTGCTTTCGCTGCTGGCTTGGCTGCTGCTTTCGCCACTGGCTTGGCTGCTGCTTTTGCCACTGGCTTGGCGACGGCTTTTGCCGCTGGCTTGGCGACTGCTTTTGCTGCTGGCTTGGCCGCTGCTTTTACCGCAGGTTTCGCTGCTGCTTTTGCTACAGGTTTCGCGGCGGGCTTAGCGACGGCCTTGACCACTGGCTTCGCTGCTGCTTTGGCGACTGGTTTTGCGGCCACTGCCTTAACTGCTACGGCCGGTTTTTTCGCGGCGGGAGCAGCCTTGGCTGCGGGCTTCTTTACTACTGTTTTCTTAGCGGCTGTTGCCATTTGTCTCTCCTTCATCTGAGATGAAAAATTTACGCTACAAGATTAAAACCCGTCCAACCCGTCAATGGGTCAGGCGAATTATTCATCGGCGCAAACGACTGGTTTGCGCTAATGAATTCGGCACCAGCTGAACTGCTGCAACTCCTCACGTTTGCAGCGCTTCAGCCATCGTCGGTGCCACCCTGCCCTATCTTGCAGCTGGTGGCAAAGTCTGGTGTGATGCGGACACGCCGGCGGCCCCTGTGCCGAGGCCCTTCAGCGCGTCCGCAGCCACACCCTATTCTTCAAACAAAAACCGCCATGCCTGAAAAAATTCAGGCACGGCGGCAGAAAAAAACGGTGTGGGCTTGTGCATATCCGTGTGAATCTGTATCCCGATTTGCGATTTTTTGCGGTGTTGCGCGGCTCAAAAAACCGCGCATTCTAATGCTCGCATTTTCAATCTCATAAAGTACACGAAAACCTTGTCCATGCGCAACCGGCACGACAGCATTTCGTATGCTTTTTTACGGGATACGTGCGCTATTTCACGGTAGCGCGCCAAATCGGCTTATTCCCAGTTCAGGGCACCACCGGTTTGGTACTCGATGACGCGCGTCTCGAAGAAGTTACGCTCCTTCTTCAGGTCGATCATTTCGCTCATCCACGGGAATGGATTCTCTTCTTGCGCGAACATTTGTTCGAGGCCAATTTGCTGCGCGCGACGGTTCGCGATGAAGCGCAGATAGCCCTTGAACATCGGCGCGTTCAGACCCAGCACGCCGCGCGGCATGGTGTCTTCGGCGTAGGCGTATTCGAGGTCGACGGCCTTCAGGAACAGGACCTTGATCTCTTCGCGGAACTCGGCGGTCCACAGCAGCGGGTTTTCCATCTTGATCGTGTTGATCAAGTCGATGCCGAAGTTGCAGTGCATCGATTCGTCGCGCAGGATGTACTGGTACTGCTCGGCCGCGCCCATCATCTTGTTCTGCCGGCCCAGCGCCAGGATCTGCGTGAAGCCGACATAGAAGAACAGGCCTTCCATCAGGCAGGCGAAGACGATCAGGGACTTCAGCAGCTTCTGGTCGTTTTCCACGGTGCCGGTGGTGAAGGCCGGATCGGTCAGCGTATTGATGAAGGGGATCAGGAACTCGTCCTTGTCGCGGATCGATTTCACTTCGTTGTAGGCGTTGAAGATCTCGCCTTCGTCCAGGCCGAGCGACTCGACGATGTACTGGTAGGCGTGGGTGTGGATGGCCTCTTCGAAAGCCTGGCGCAGCAGGTACTGGCGGCATTCCGGCGCCGTGATGTGGCGGTAGGTGCCCAGCACGATGTTGTTGGCGGCCAGGGAATCGGCGGTGACGAAGAAGCCCAGGTTGCGCTTCACCAGACGACGCTCGTCGTCGGTCAGGCCGTTCGGGTTCTTCCACAGCTCGATGTCGCGCTGCATATTCACTTCCTGCGGCATCCAGTGGTTGGCGCAGCCGGCCAGGTATTTGTCCCAGGCCCATTTGTACTTGAACGGCACCAGCTGGTT
>JANXSQ010000192.1 GCA_025356595.1 Janthinobacterium sp.
ATTGATGGAACGTTGCCGCGCCGCCAAGGAACAATTGCTGGCCGCCGAAGCGCCGGAACGCGCCACCGTCACCCTGCT
This sequence comes from Janthinobacterium sp., assembly GCA_025356595.1. Taxonomy (GTDB): domain Bacteria; phylum Pseudomonadota; class Gammaproteobacteria; order Burkholderiales; family Burkholderiaceae_D; genus Janthinobacterium. The sequence goes on from JANXSQ010000192.1 coordinate 79, forward strand.
GGGCGCCGGCGCGCGCCTGATCGGCGCCAGCCGTTCGACCGAACTGACGCGCGCCGAAGTCGAGCGCATGGTGGTCGACGGCTTCTTCCCGCTGGTCGAGGCCGACGCCGAAGTACAGCGCGGGCGCGCCGGCATCGTCGAATTCGGCCTGCCCTACGCCAGCGACGCCGCCATCACGCGCCAACTGGCCAGCTTCCTGCGCCAGCACGCCACGGCGGCCCGGCAGGCGCTGGGCCTGGACGAAACGGACGGACCGGCGATTCCCGACACGCTGCTGCTGAACGGCGGCGTGTTCCGCGCCGACGCGCTGGCGCGGCGCCTGCAGGCAACCCTGGCCGGCTGGCGCGGCGCGCCCCTGCGCCTGCTACACAACGACAATCCCGACATCGCCGTGGCGCGCGGCGGCGTCGCCTACGCGCTGGGCCGGCTGGGCCGCGCGCCGCGCATAGGCGGCGGCTCGCCGCGCAGCTACTTCCTGATCCTCGACCAGGACGGACAGGACGGCGCCCGCTCGCAGCGCGCCATCTGCATCCTGCCGCGCGGCAGCGCGCCGGGCACGGAAATCCGCCTTAGCGAACGCATCTTCGCCCTGCGCATGGGCCGGCCGGTGCGTTTCCATCTGGCCAGCTCGATCGCCGAAGCCGGCGCGCCGCCCACCCTGGGTGAACTGGTCGACCTGAGCCGGGGCGACTACCTGCGCCTGCCGCCCATCGCCACCGTCCTGCAGGAAGGCCCGGCGAAGGAAAAGCGTGAAATCCACGTACAACTGGCGACGGCGCTGAGCGAAGTCGGCACGCTGGAAGTGCATTGCGTGGCCGCCGACGGCGACCCCGCCGCCGGCCAGCGCTGGTTGCTGGAGTTCCAGCTGCGCGGCCCCGACCCGCAGGCCGAGGCCGGCGCCGGGAAAGCCGCGCTGCCGCCCCGCTACGCCGAGGCGCTGGAACGCATCGAACGCATCTTCGGCGGCAAGGCGCAGCAAGTGGAGGTCAAGGAAGTGCGGCAACTGCGCCAGCAACTCGAACAGCTGCTCGGCGGGCGCGAGCAGTGGCACACTTCGCTGCTGCGGCAACTCTTCGACGCGCTGATGCTGCGCGCGCGCGGCCGGCGCCGCTCCGCCGAACACGAACGCGCCTGGCTGAACCTGATCGGCTACTGCCTGCGGCCGGGCTACGGCCACCCGCTGGACGCATGGCGCATCGAACAACTGTGGGCGCAATTCGAGACGGGCGTGCAGCACCACAAGGACAAGCAAGTCTGCGCGGAATGGTGGACGCTATGGCGCCGCGTCGCCGGCGGCCTGGACGCGGGCCAGCAACTGCGCCTGCTGGAAGACTTCGGCTTCAACCTGCAAACCGATCCGGAGGAACAAAGGCAGCGCCCGGTGACGCTGGTGCGCGGCAGCGAGGACGACATGATGCGCCTGGGCGCGTCGCTGGAACGCATCCCGCCCGCCTACAAAGAGGAAATCGGCGCCTGGCTGCTGGGCCGCCTGGAGCAATCCGGGCAGCCGGCCGACGCCCTGGACGCCCGCAAACTGTGGGCGCTGGGCCGCATCGGCGCGCGCCAGCCCTTCCACGGCAGCGCGCACGACGTCGTGCCGGCCGCCACGGCGGCCGACTGGCTGGACGCCATCCTGGCGCTGGACTGGAAGCGCGTCGAACCGGCCGGCTTCGCCGCCGCCCACCTGGCGCGCATGACGGGCGACCGCGCGCGCGACATCGACGAAGTCCTGCGCGACACCGTTATGCGGCGCCTGGCCGCCAGCAACGCGCCGCCGGGCTGGGCGGCGATGGTGGCCGAGGTGGTACAACTCGACCAGGCCAGCGAACAGCGCATGCTGGGCGAAGCCCTGCCGCCGGGATTGAAACTGATACGCTGATGCGAAGGCGCGCGCTCGCGGCGCGCGCCTTCCCCAGCGCAGGTCCTTTCTGGTGGACTAGCGCAAATTACCCGTGTGCCCGACCGAATAGCGGCCCGGCTGCGGCCACACCGTCAAGCCGTGCGGCTCCTGCCCGACCTTGATCTGGGCGACCTCGCCGTTCGCCGTGTCGAAGCGGTACACCACGTCATCGAAGCGGCCCGACAACCACAGGAACTTGCCGTCCGCGCTGACGTTGCCCATGTCCGGACTGCCGCCGCCGGGGACCTTCCACTGCGCCACCACCTTCTCGCTGGCGAAGTCGATCACCGTCACGCCGCCCCGGCCGTGCCGTCCGCCGTGGATCTTGTGCGTGCCGCGGTTAGCCACGTACAACTGCTTGCCGTCGCGGCTGGGGTACAGGCCGTGCGCGCCCAGGCCTGTGGCGATGAAACCGACCTCCTTGAAGGCGTCGCCGTCGACGACGTGCACGCCATCGGCCTCCATATCCGCGATATAGAAGTGCTTGCCGTCGGGCGCGCTGCGTATATCCTGCGGCATGCCCTTCTTCGAACTGCAGATCTCGCTGGCGCCGGGGCCGTCCGGCACGGGCGAATCCTTGAAGCGGGTGGGCGGCATGCGCAGCTTCAGATAGCCGATCACGCTGCGGTTGACCATGTCGATCTTCGCCACGCTGCCCTCGAATTCGCAGGTGAACAGGGCGTAGCGCCCGTCGATGGAGAAATCGGCGTGGTTGATGCCGCCGCACTGCGGCACGTCGATCGAATACTGCAGCGCCATGGTTTGCGGCACGCGGAAATCGAGGCGGTGCTTGGCCTCGGCGACGACGATGGCCGATTTGCCGTCCGGCGTGAAATACAGATTGTAGGGATCGTCGACGGGAATCGCCTTGCCCGGCTTGCCGCTGCGCGGGTCGATCGGCGTCAGGCTGCCGTTGTTGCTGCGCTCGGCGTTGTTCGCCACCCACAAGGTGCGCAAGTCCCACGACGGCACCACATGCTGGGGCGCCTGGCCGACCTTGAACTTGTCCACCACCTTCATGCTCGCGGGATCGATCACGTACACATCGTTCGAGCGCAGATTCGGCACGTAGATGCGGGCCAGATCGTCCTTGACGGCGGGGCTGAAGCGGTTGGCCGCCGTTTCGCTGTACAGATTGCGCGCGTCGACGACGGGCGGCATGCCCGGCACTGTCTTCACGGCCGAGGGCGCGGCCGGCACCGGGGCCGGCGATGCGGCGACGGCGCGCAGGGCGACGACGCCGCCGATACCGGCCAGCAGGACCAGGCTGGCGCCGACGCGCAGGGTTGTATTTAAACGCATAATTATTTCCGGTTATTGGTTGGGGCGGCGCCTTGTTCGCGCGCGCGGATCAGATTGCGGATGGCGGCGACGGAGGTCTCGACGACGCGCTGCACACCCAGTTGGCCCAGCTCGGCCGTGGCGCGGCGCGGATCGCCGTGCACGCCCTCGGCGGGGCCGGGCTTGGCGCCATGCGCCATCGCCTCGACGCGCACCTGCGACTTGTCGACCGCCATGGCCAGCGCCGTATCGGCCAGGCCGGCGTGCGTGCCGATTTCGGCCTCGCTGAAACCGCGCCGCTTCAACTCGGCCACATAGCTGGTTTGTGTCACTTGGTAATAATCGAGCAGCGCGTAGGCGCGGCAAGCCGGATCGGCCGACCATTCGCGGTTCAGGCGCGCGGCCACCTTGACCTCGTTCTGCTGATAGCCGCCGTGGTCGCCGAGGAAGACGACGTCGCGGAAGCCGTGCTGCTTGAAGCTGCGCGCGGTCGCCTCCAGCAAGGCCTCGAAGGTGGCGTCGGGGATGGAGATCGTGCCGGCGAAGCGCATGTGCGCGGCCGGCGGATGAATCGCGCCCTCCGGCACATAGGCCAGCACGGGCGCGACGACGGCGTTGCCGAGGCCGCGGGCGATCTGCCCGGACAGGACGCGGGCGCGCGCATTGTGCTTGCCGAGGGCGATGTACGGGCCGCTCTGCTCGGTGCCGCCTATGGGCACCAGGATGGTCGTCGCGCCGGCGTTGATACGCTCGCGCAACTCGGTGCTGGTCAAGTCCTCCAGATACACGCTGGCGGACTCGCCGGCGGCGGCGGAACAAAGCAAGGGCGCCGCGCCGCCCAGGCAGGCGAGCAGCAAGAGACTGACATAATGGGAGTGGATCGGGCGCCGGCTCATCGTCGGCGGCCCTCGGGCGTGGCAGGCACGCCGCGCCTTGCGGCGCGCGGTAAAACAAACTGGGTCATGGCGGGCGATTCAATAGGCAACGACAGCCAGTGTCCTACCTTGAATCGCTAATTTCTTTGACGCAGATCAAATATGTGAACATTACCCGCGATCCGCGCCACGAGCATCGGGGCGTGCCGCTCTGCGATGCGTCCAAGCGGGCGCAAGGGGCATGCCCTGGTCCGGCCAGCGCACCTCGCTGCGGTGCAGATTTTGATTCGCCTGGCGGGCGCGGCGCTCCCTCCTGGAGCCCGGCACGGCGATCGCGTGCTGCTGAGCTCTTGCCCGGAGACCCGTGACTTGCACCCAACCGGCGTCGAAATCGAATTTCTGCGCGTACCCGCCGCTGAGCACTTCAAACGGCTTGTGGACATAGCCCTTGAAATCGATCGCCTCCTGGTTGTGCGCGTGCTCGTACCAATTTGGCGTATTGACGTCCTCCCCGCCCTAAAGGGTGGGGATTCCTACGACTAGCGTCGCACGTCCGCGACGGAGAATATTCAACGCGGCATTTTGGTCACGATCATGCACACAAGCGCAAGCGCCACATTGCCATTCCCTTATTCCAAGGCCCGCGATACCTTTCGGCCGCGAATC
>JANXSQ010000021.1 GCA_025356595.1 Janthinobacterium sp.
CGCTCAAGCGACTGCGCGAGAGGTTGGTGCTCGACCTGAAAGCGCAGCGACCCGGACGAAAATTCGACCGGGTCGTTAAAGCGGTGGCACAACGATATCCAGAGAAACGGCTAACCAAGAAAGCTTAACTTAGCGGCATTACCGTCTGTCCCCGGTTTTTCCATGCAATCGCCCTGGGTTTGCAGTGGCGGCAAGACAAGTCCCCTGCATAATTCGATTACACTGGCCGCCCTTGCTGTAATTTCATAAACATTTCAGCAGGGAACCGAGCCATCTATCGCCCGTCAACCTGCCGGATTCGCCATGTCCACTCACGCCCGTCCCTCCCGCCTGCTTGCCGCCGGCCTGCTCGCCATCAGCAGTCTCACCGTGCGCGCCGCCGAGGCGCCCGACTACAGCGCCGACTTCGATGCCTTTTGCCGCTTCGTCGGCGAGAACTACGCCTACTTCGACCTGAAGAAAACCGACTGGGGCCAGGTGTGCGCCGCATATCGGCCGCGCGCCGTGGCGGCGGGCGACCGCGCCGGCCTCATCACGGTGCTGGAACAGGCGCTGGGCCAGTTGTACGACCAGCACGCCCATCTGGCCACCAGCACCAAAATGTCGCCGCGCCTGGTACCCACCAACGCCCAGCTGTGGGCCGAGTGGGATGGCGAGCGCGCCATGGTCGCCGAGGTGCGGCCGCAGTCGGCCGCCCACCGCGCCGGTCTGCGCGCCGGCATGCAGGTGCTCGGCATCAACGGCCAGCCCCTGTCCGCCGCCGTCGCCGCGCTCGCGCCGCGCTTCCTCAGCGCGGCGGACCCGCAGGCGCGCGCCTGGGCACTGCAAGTGGCGCTGGCCGGCCGCCAAGGAGAGTCGAGCATGCTGTTACAGGTCGGCACTGGAGGAAATCAAGCTGCTGTCGCGCGGGAAATCCGCTACGACACGGCGTCCGCAAGCCAGGACGGCGCCCTGTCCTTCCGCCACATCGACGCCACGATAGGCTACATCCGCATCAACAATTCTCTGGGCGACAACGCCACCATCGGCGCCTTCGACAAGGCGCTCGACAGCCTGGTCGACAGCCGGGCGCTGGTGCTCGACCTGCGCGACACGCCCAGCGGCGGCAACAGCCTGGTGGCGCGCGGCATCATGGGACGCCTGGTGCGCGAGGGCCAGCCCTACCAGATCCACGAATTGATCGGCGAGGCGCGCGACTACGGCGTGCGGCGCCGCTGGACCGAGTATGTGATGCCGCGCGGCGTACATTACGGCGCGCCCGTGGTGGTGCTGGCCGGCCGCTGGACCGGCAGCATGGGTGAAGGCATCGCCATCGGCCTGAACGCCGCCCGCCAGGCGCCGGTGCTGGGCACGCCGATGGCGCGCCTGCTCGGCGCTCTGGACGAGCTGCGCCTGCCGACCTCCGGCATCACGGTGCGCCTGCCGACGGAGAAGTTGTTCCATGTCGACGGTACGCCGCGCGAGGCTTTCGTGCCCTGCCGCGTCGCGCCGGCCGGCGAGCCGACGGCGGACGCCGCGCTCGACGCCGCAATCGCGCTGGCGAAAGCCGCCGGCAAGGCGCCGGGGGCGACGCTGACGGCCACGTGCGCGGCGGATTGAGCCGTGCGCCGCGCCGGCCGGCCCACGCCCTTATACATAAGCTGCCCCACGACTGAAGCCGGGCTATGTGTAAGGGCGTGGTTTCAACCGTATTGGCGCAGGCCCTCGATGTCGAGGATGGTGACGTTGCGGCCGCTGACGGCGATCATGCCGCGCCCGCTCAAGTCGGCCAGGATGCGCGAGAAGTGCTCGGGCGTCAGGTTCAGGCGCGAGGCCAGCACGGTCTTGCTCACCTCCAGGCGGATGCGCTCGCCGTTCTCCGGCGCCTCGTCGCGCAGCAGGTAGCCGATCACGCGCTGGGTGCCGGAGCGCAGCGAGTACGACTCCATGTCGCACAGCAGGCCGTGCATGCGCCGACTCAGCCCCGCCAGCATCTTGCAGGCGAAGGCCGGTTCGCGCGCCACCTCGTCAAGGATGACGGCCCGCGTCACGTGCACCACCAGCGCGTCGACCAGGGCCTGCGCCGTGACGATGAAGGGTTTGCCCATGAACATGACAGCCTCGCCGAAGCTGTGGCCGGGGCCGACCAGTTCGACCACCTTCTCGGTGCCGCGCGCCGACACCAGCGCCAGTTTCACCTGGCCGTAGATGACCAGGTAGAAGCCGTCGCAGGGGTCGCCGCTGTTGAAAAGCGTCTCGCCGCGCGCCAGGTGGCGCTCGCTGGCGCCCAGGGCGATGCGGTCCAGTTCCGCCGGCGCCATCGCCTGGAATAGCGGCAACTGGGCCAGGAAGGCCTGCACCTTGATCGGGGTTTTCTTGTCCATGCTGTCCATTGCCGTCTTCTCTATATGGTTTTTGAATACCGCTGCGGCGCCGGGCCGTCGCGTCCCGCCGCGTCCAGGTAGTGGTCGAACACCATGCACACATTGCGTATCAACAGGCGCCCCTTCAGGCTCACCACCAGGCCGTGCGCGTCCAGCGTCAGCAGGCCGTCCGCCGCCAGCGGGCGCAGGGCACCCAGCTCGGCGCGGAAATAGTCGCCGAAGTCCTGCCCGTCCGGCAGCGCGACGTCGGCGAAGGACAGGGCGAAATCGCACATCAGGCGGCCGATGATGTCGCGCCGCAGCAGATCGTCGGCGCTCAGGGTGATGCCGCGGGCGATCGGCAGGCGCGCCTGGTCGAGCGCCGCGTAGTAGCCGCTCAGGGTCTTGTCGTTCTGGCTGTAGCAGCCGCCCAGCGCGCTGATGCCGGACACGCCCAGCGCCACCATGTCGGCCTCGGCGTGCGTCGAATAGCCCTGGAAATTGCGGTGCAGGCGGCCGTCGCGCTGCGACACGGCCAGGTCGTCCTCGGGCTTGGCGAAATGGTCCATGCCGATGTAGACGTAGCCGGCCGCGCCGAGGCGCTCGATGCACAGGTTCAGCATCTCCAGCTTGGCGTCCGGGCTGGGCAGGTCGGCCGCCTCGATCAGGCGCTGCGACTTGAACAGGTGCGGCATGTGCGCGTAGTTGTAGATGGCGATGCGGTCCGGATTGGCGGCGATGACCTTTTCCAGCGTCGGCGCCATGGTCGCCGGACTCTGTTTCGGCAGGCCGTAGATCAGGTCGACGCTGATGGAGCGGAAACCGGCCTCGCGCGCGGCGTCGATGATGGCCACCGTCTCGGCCTCCGGCTGGATGCGGTTGACCGCCTTCTGCACCTCGGCGTCGAAGTCCTGCACGCCCAGGCTGATGCGGTTGAAGCCCTGCGCGCGCAGGGTGCGGATGCGCTCCGGCGTCACCGTGCGCGGGTCGACCTCGACCGAATACTCGCCCTCGGCGTCGGGGGCGAAGTCGAACCAGTGGCGCAGGTGGGCCATCAAGTCATCCATCTGCGCGTCGCTCAGATAGGTCGGCGTGCCGCCGCCGAAGTGCAGTTGCTCGATCTTGTTCACGCCGGCCAGCAACTGGCCCTGCATGACGATCTCGCGCTTCAGATAATCGAGGTAGAGGACCGCCTTGTCGCGGTCCTGGGTGATGATCTTGTTGCAGGCGCAGTAGTAGCACAGCGATTCGCAGAAGGGAATGTGCACGTACAGCGAGAGCGGCGCCGCCTTGCCGCCGGCGCGCATGCGCGACACGGCGCGGGCGTAGTCGGTGCCGGAGAAATCGCGCTGGAAGCGGTCGGCGGTCGGGTAGGAAGTGTAGCGCGGCCCCATCTGATTGAGCTTGCGGATCAGGGCCGCGTCGAACTCGACCGAGGGGACCAGCGGGATGACGGTGCGTGGTGTGTTCATGGTGTGACTCCGGCTGTGTTCGGGATACAAACCGGCGGCGCAATCCGGGGGCGGCGCCCCCGGGTCCGCCCCGGCTTTATGGCCTTACCTCATGTTACTAACAAGGCATGGCGGCATGCTTGCGAGCATAGCACCACCAGGTGATGGCGATGCAAGTGACATAGAAACCGATGAAGCACCACAACGCGGCGTCCGGGCTGCCGCTCATGGCGATCGAGGTGCCGTAGCTTTTCGGGATGAAGAAGGCGCCGTAGGCCGCCACCGCCGAGGTGAAGCCGAGCACCGCCGCGCCTTCGCGGTTGGCGTCGACGATCGCCTGCTCCTGCGCCGGCTTGCCCTTGCCGGCCGCGGCGCGCTGGCGCTCGGTCAGGAAGATCACCGGTATCATGCGGAAGGTCGAGGCGTTGCCGATGCCGGTGCCGGCGAAGAGCAGCATGAACATGCAGAAGAAGCCGGTGAAATTGCCCGGCACGCCGCCGTGCGGCACGAAGGACAGCACGCCGAGCACGGCGCCTATCATCAGGCAGAAGGACCACAGGGTGACGCGGGCGCCGCCCAGTTTGTCCGAGATGATGCCGCCGGCGACGCGCGCCAGGGCGCCCACCAGAGGGCCGAGGAAGGCGTATTCGAGCGGATTCACGTCCGGGAACTGGATCTTGATGAGCAGCGGGAAGCCGGCCGAGTAACCGATGAAGGAACCGAAGGTGCCGGTGTACAACCAGCACATCAGCCAGTTGTGCTTGCGCTTGAAGATCACGGCCTGGTCGGCGAAGGAGGACTTGGCCGAGGCGATGTCGTTCATGCCGAACCAGGCGCACAGGGTGCTGATGACGATGAAGGGCACCCAGATGAAACCGGCGTTCTGCAGCCAGAATTGCTTGCTGACGCCGGCCTTGGCCCAAGTCTGGGAGTCGCCGCCCAAGGCGCCGAAGACGCCGGCGGTGATCACCAGCGGCACGACGAACTGCACCACCGACACGCCCAGGTTGCCCAGGCCGGCGTTCATGCCCAGCGCGAAGCCTTTTTGCGCCTTCGGATAGAAGAAACTGATGTTCGCCATCGAGGAGGCGAAGTTGCCGCCGCCGAAGCCGCACAGCAGGGCCAGCACCAGCATGGTCGGATAGCCGGTGTTGATGTCCTGCACGGCGAAGCCGATGCCGATGGCCGGGATCAGCAGCGAGCCGGTGGAGAGCGCCGTCCATTTGCGCCCGCCGAAGATCGGCACCATGAAGGAATAGAAGATGCGCAGGGTGGCGCCGGACAGGCCCGGCAAGGCCGTCAGCCAGAACAGCTGGTTGGTGCTGTACTTGAAGCCGATGTTGGGCAGGTTGACGACGACCACGCTCCACACCATCCACACGGCGAAGGCCAGCAGCAGGGCCGGGATGGAGATCCACAGATTGCGGTCGGCGGTCGATTTGCCGCCCTGGCTCCAGAAGCTGGCGGTTTCCGGCTCCCAGGTGTTGATCATATATCTACTCATGACATCTCCTTAAATCACGCTTAATTGGAGGGCCGGAGCCCGTTTGAATGAAAAATGCATCCAGACCAGCGAGACGCAGACGCTGCCGTACAAGAGCATGAAGGCGCTCGAGCGCACGCCCGTCAGGTCGACCAGGGCGCCGAACAGGATGGGCAGGATGAAGCCGCCCAGGCCGCCGGCCAGACCCACCACGCCGGAGACGGCGCCGATGTTGTCGGAGAAATCGTCGCCGATGAATTTGAACACCGAGGCCTTGCCGATCGCCATGGCGATGCCGACGATGAAGAGCAGGCCGGTGAACATCCACGGACCGAGGCTGATGTTCATCGCCAGGTCGCCGGTGACGGTTTTCACGATCATGCTGGTCTGCGGATACGACAGCAGGAAGAAGCACACCCAGCACACCCACATCACCCACCAGGTGACCTTGTGGGCGCCGTATTTGTCGGCGATCCAGCCGCCCAGCGCGCGCAGCACGCCGCCCGGCAGCGAGAAACAGGCCGCCAGCAGGGCCGCGTGGCGGATGTCGAAGCCGTATTCGGCGACGTAGTATTTGGTCATCCACAGCGCCAGGCCGACGTAGCCGCCGAACACCACCGAGTAGTACTGGCAATAGCGCCAGACGCGCGGGTCCTTCAAGACCTTCATCTGCGCGGCGAAGGAGACGCCGGCCGGCGCCTGGTGCGACTTGTCGGTGAAGGAGAACAGCCAGAACAGCAGCGCCGTGACCAGCATGGCGACGGCGTAGACCTTGGGCAGCATCTGCCAGCCGAAGCCGGCGATGATGGCCGGGGCGACGAACTTGGTCAGCGCGGAGCCGGAATTGCCGGCGCCGAAGATGCCCATCGCCAGGCCGCGGCGTTCCTTGTCGAACCAGCGCGCGACGTACGGCGTGCCGACCGAGAAGGAGCCGCCGGCCAGGCCGACGAACAGGCCCAGCACCAGGAAGTGCCAGTAGGCGGTGGCGTAGGAGATCAGGTAGATCGGCAGCACGCTGGCCAGCATCAGCACGAAGAAGACGATGCGGCCGCCGAATTTGTCGGTCCAGATGCCCAGCGGCACGCGCACCAGCGAGCCGGTCAGCACCGGCATCGCGGCCAGCAGGCCGAACTGGGTTTCATTGAGGCCCAGATTGTTCTTGATGGGGATGCCCAGCACGGCGAACATCATCCACACCGCGAAACATATCGTGAACGCGAAGGTGCTGCTCACCAGCACCGATATTTGTTTTTTGTTAGTTGCCACAATGCCTCTCCATGGATACACCTCTGATATGCCCAGCTTACGTGGCGGAGGGCAACAGCACTATTGGTCGTAGGGGTACTTTTTGGAAGGCAAGCTGACTAGCGCATCGGCCAAAATGCCTAGGCCGGCTTAGTCCGCAGGGCGTAAGGCGGCCGCGCCCGCGCCCGCTACAGCAGCGCCGGGGCGGCGGCGGGGGCGGTGAACAGCAAGGGCTTGACGCAGCCCTCAGTGTGAATCAGGTCGGCCAGGGTGACGCCGTCGAGCACGGCCAGATAGGCGTCGGTGGCGGCGCACAGCGCACCCTTGAGCTTGCAGGCCGAGGCGTAGGCGCAGCCGGCCTGCCCCGCCTTGAAGCATTCGGCCATGAAGAAGTCGGTCTCGGTGCTGCGCACCACGGCGCCGACGTTGATCGCGGCCGGGTCGCTGGCCAGCTTCAGGCCGCCGTTGCGCCCGCGCACTGTTTTCACCAGGCCGCTCTGGCCCAGCTGGTGCACCACCTTCATCAAGTGGTTCTTGGAAATATCGTGCAGCTCGGCGATATCCTGGATCGTCACCAGGCGCCCGCCGTGCAGGCCGAGGTAAATCAGCGTGCGCAAAGCGTAGTCGGTGTAGGCCGTGAGTCTCATCGCAAACTCCTAGTATTCGGCGCGGCCGGGAGCGGCCACGACAAAAGAAGTATTAATTCTACTTCTTTACAACGGTTGCGGGCAATAGTCACGAATGACTATAGGCAATTACAGAACAGGTAGATAAGATACTTGTTATTCGTCCAGGGCAAGACCCGCGACGTCCACGCTTTTCAACCTCCGATAAGGAAACCACACCATGCATGCCACACGCAAACTATGGACCTGGCTAGCAGTCATCTGCGTCCTGTCCTTTGCCGTTCTCGGCTGGGTAGGCACAGAAATCTATCTGACGGCGCCGCCCATTCCCAAGCAGGTCATCAGTACAGACGGCAAGGTGCTGTTTGAAGAAGGCCAGGTCCAGCGCGGCCAGGAAGCCTGGCTCGCGGCCGGCGGCCAGCAACTCGGTTCGGTGTGGGGCCACGGCAGTTACGTGGCGCCGGACTGGTCGGCCGACTGGTTGCACCGCGAAGCCGTTGCCCTGCGCGAGATCTGGGCGCAACAGGAATTCAGCAAGCCTTACGAGCAGTTGAACGTCGGCCAGCAAGGCGAACTGAACGGCCGCCTGCAGGTGGAAATGCGCCGCAACAGCTATGACGCCGTGAACGGCGTGATCACCCTGTCGCCGCAGCGCGCCGCCGCCGTGCAAGCCGTGGCCCAGCACTATATGGGTCTGTTCGGCAACGACGCCTCGCTCGACAAGCTGCGTGAACAATACGCGATGAATTCCGGCTCCCTGCCCGACCCGCAAGACTTGAAGGCCCTGCCGGCCTTCATCTTCTGGTCGGCCTGGTCGGCCGCCACCGATCGCCCGGGCGAATCGGCCGTCAGCTACACCAGCAACTGGCCGCATGAACCCCTGGTCGCCAACACCCCGACCGCCGACGCCGGCAT
>JANXSQ010000216.1 GCA_025356595.1 Janthinobacterium sp.
TGGTGATCACCTATTAATTCTCCCGCCTAATGATTAGGCAGGAGTAGTAGAACACCTGGGTCAGTTTTCGGTCGGCGCGAGGCCTATAGGTGGGTCAATTTTCGGTCGGCGCCAACACCCCCAAGACCATAGAGCGCCGCCGCCGCGTTGTAGAGGAAGACGCGCCGGTGCACAGGCTTGTCCGGCAATCGGCTGTCCAAGTCGCGAATCGCGCGCTGAACGCCCTTCTCGTCACCTAGATGCGAGAGATGGAGCATGCGCTTCATCAGGAAGGACTGAATTTCGTCCTCACCGAGCGCGCCACTGTCGATCAATCGCTCCATCGCATCCAACCTAGGTGCCACACGATCCATGTACCCGAGCTTCATGTCCGAGAAGACGAGCCCATCCAGAGCCCAGTACTGCTGCTCCGGATCTGACCCGTCCTTGGCGACCAGCCCCTCCAGCCCGTGCCAGATTTCGGCGGCCACGCCCATTTCGTGAAACATCTCTTCGCCGATGAGCTCTACCAGCGTCTTAACGTCCCCAGTGGTCAGCAGCAGCCGGGTGTATTGCGAGAAGCGCGCTGTGGTACGGTCACGCTCGAAAGACTCAACCATCAGTTCCTTGAGGGCATTCCGAGCCCGCGACGCGACCTCCGCGGGTATGCCTGAAAGGTGCTGGCTTCCGACAACACGGATGGCGTCATGCAGCCGGATTTCCTTGTTGCTATAAACCTCCACCACGCCTGCAGCTCGCAATGTCCGGATCACACCGGCAACTGCCTGCTCATCCATTCCGAGGGCTGCGTCCAGCAGCTTGTTGACCTCGGCCGAGAGCAGGCCGATATCGGACAGGCTCAGCACGGCGATCGTCTGTCGCGCAGCGAGGGGAAACGCGTCGAAGACCTTCGCCAGAATGACCTCTTGCGCGGTCTGAGTCAGGTTGGTCAATGCGTCGATGGCGTCGCACATCTGGTCGATGCGACCGTCATAGTCTTCGCGGGCAATCGTGGCGGCGCTCCTGACGAACAGGGGCATGCCAGCCGTCAGCGTCTTCAAACGCCCCATCGTGGCTGCATCGCCTCGACATTCCCACCCAACGGCCGCCGCTGCAACATCGTCAACACTCCACCCGTTCAGCGGTTCTCGCGTAAGGCCTAGAAGGGCTTCGATCTCGGGCAATGTCCCCAACGGCTGCGCCAAGAGCACGAACTTCAGGGCCGACGTGACATCGACCATGCGCTTGAGGATCTCAGCCGAAACACGATGCACGTTGTCCAGCACCACGATCGGCGACAGCCCCTCGCTCTTGAGGTAGATGTCCAACTGGCGAAGCGACTCGACGCCAGTGGCGCCCGGCAGCAAGATCTTGCGCACCGCATCTGGGCCGGCGCCGGCCAACTTGGCGGCCAGTTCACGCACCAGCGAGAGGGCGAGGGCCTCCCCCGGCGTCTCCGAGCAGTCGAAGTACGCGCAGTTGTGGCTGCTGAAGGTGGCCGCCTGCGAAGCCCAAGCGGTCTTCCCGGCGCCAGAAAAGCCGGAAACGATCCGGACCCGGGAACTCGAGTCGATCTGAGGCTCATTCTCCTGGGGACGGTACTGCTCCGGTGGCGCAGGGAAATCCTGCAGTTGGATCATGATCTGGTCGAACAGCGACGGCAAATCCGTGATCACGAAGGTGTGATCCGCATGGGGCGCTTCTCCGGCGGCCGCAGCCTGGACACGTCCAGCCAGTTTCCACACGAGGGAGTCGGGCGCCAGCATGGCGAGGGGGACTGTCGTGGCTCGATCGACGCACCATGAGACTGCCTCTTCGATGCCCGACCAAGCGGGTGGCAGTTGACCAAGGATGCCCGTACAGACGCGGCCTGGCCAGAGGATCTCGACGTCACCTGCCAGCTGTCCTGTCCGGACTTGATCAGCGAGTGTCGGCCCCAAGGCACGGTTGACCACCACCACGAACGTCGCTCGGCCCGACCGACGGCCCTGCGCGTGCTCTTGCCGCAACGCGTCAAAACGTTCCAGAGCCGATGTGATGTCCGACGGCATGATTGCCTGGCCGCGCGTCTTGACCTGGATGTAGGTTCGCCCTGCCGGCGTGACTTGCTCGATATCCTCATCACGCTCGACCGCAACCGATATCGCGCCCGTCTGTCCCGAATTTAGAAGACACGCGGCCGAATAGAGATGCTGATAGAGGAAACCGCGATGAACCGCTTCGATGCGGATTTCCTGAGCTGGGGCAAGCGTCGAGGGAGAGATCATATATGCCTGGAAATTTGGTATTTGGGACTTATCGAGTGAAATACACGAGCGGCATCTGACCAGTCTACTTAGAAAGAAACACCCGACCTGCCCGATCCGGGCGGCGGAGCAAGCGTACAGCCGTTCAACATGGACATTCACAGGCATTGACGAAGAAAAACTGAACGGCTGCAATCAGCCGGCAGCTGTAATTCATAGACGTGTGCCGTCCGTCCGTTTCTGGCCGGCAACGGCCCCAAAGGATAGCAAATTGCCGCGTGGGGAAAGTCACACATTGTTGCGTTAGAGTGGATGGCCGTTCTCTGCCGATCGCCAAGATGCCAGGAGACGGCTTATTCGTTTTCATGCTCGCTGGACTTGGCGCGGAAATAGCAGGCGCCGCATCGTTTGGCGCAGAGGCGGGGAAGTCTGAAAACCAAAAAGCCGCTGTTCTTTTCCAAGAACAGCGGCTTTACATATTTGGTTGCGGGGACAGGATTTGAACCTGTGACCTTCGGGTTATGAGCCCGACGAGCTGCCAGACTGCTCCACCCCGCAGACGCATTATATAGGCCATTGTTGCAATGCGCAATGGCCGGGTGGGATTAGTTTTCCTGGCGCTTCAAATCGCCCCGCGAGGGTCGCCCGCGCGACGCCAAACCGATGGACAGAACCGGAGTCAAGCCCCGCAGGCATGCCTTCGGCTTGACCCGACGCGGTGGCGCGCGGCTAGATTCAGGCGGCGGCGAGGCGCCACAGCGAAGTTACTTCGGCGGCGCGCGCCGCGTGCAGGGTGTCGCTGGCGTCGGCGGCGCGCGGATGGGTCGGTTTCACGTCGAGTCGTCCAAGCACCTTCAAGCCGGCCGCCTCTATCCAGGCCAGCAGGTCGGCGCGCGGGCGCAGGCCCAGGTGCTCGGCCAGGTCGGACAGGATCAACCAGCCTTCGCCGGCCGGCTCCAAGTGGGCCGCCAGGCCGGCCAGGAAGCCGCGCAGCATGCGGCTGTCCGGGTCGTAGACGGCGTATTCGATCGGCGAGCTGGGGCGCGCCGGCAACCACGGCGGGTTGCAGACGATGAGCGGGGCGCGGCCTTCGGGGAACAGGTCGGCCTGCACCAGTTCGACCTTGTCGGCCAGTTCGAGGCGGGTGAGGTTCTCGCGCGCGCAGCTGAGCGCGCGCGGGTCCAGGTCGGTGGCGACGACGCGCTGGATGCCGCGCTGCGCCAGCACCGCCGCCAGCACGCCGGTGCCGGTGCCGATGTCGAAGGCGAGGCGGGCGCGCGGCGGGATCGGCGCGTCCGCCACCAGGCCGACGTATTCGCTGCGGATCGGCGCGAAGACGCCGTAGTGCGGATGGATGCGCTGGCCCAGCGTGGCCAGTTCGACGCCGGTGCGGCGCCATTCGTGCGCGCCGATCAGGCCGAGCAGTTCGCGCAGCGAGGCGACGAAGGCTTCCTCGCCGCGGCCGTAGGCTTCGTTGCAGGCCAGCTTGACGTCGGGCGCGCGGCGCAGCGGCACCGTGTAGTCGGCATCGAAGGGTAGCAGCAGCATGGCCAGCGTGCGCGCGCGCTGCGACTGGGCCTGGCGGTGCAGGTGGAAGGCTTCGCTGGGCGTGGCGGCCGGCTTGGCGTCGCGCGCCGCTTGCGCGGCCTTGGCCTTCTTGCCGGATTTTTCGTGCTTGTGGTCGGCCCGCCGCGCCAGCGCCTGCAGCAGTTGGCGGGCGTTCTGGAAGTCGCCGCGCCACAGCATGGCGGTGCCTTCGCAGGCCAGGCGGTAGGCCACGTCGGCGGTGGTGCGGTCGTCGGCGAGGACGACTTTCTTCGGCGCCGGCAGACCGCTTTCGGAGCGCCAGCGGGCCGAGCGTTCCTGGCCTTCTTCGATCCAGTGGATCATCGGGTGCGGCGCGGCGCTCATGCCACCACCAGCGGGAACGGGGAGGCGAAATGGCGCGCGGCGATGCGCGGCGCGGCGGTGCGGAGGGTCAAGGGCATGTCGGTCAATCGAAAAGGGAGAGGGGGCGCGCGGCGGTGTCGCCTGCGGCTGCCCGTGGTTTATCTTCCCATTATACGTCGGCCGGACGCCCCGTCACGCTAGGCGGAGGCTTTCAGCGGCGTGCCGGCGGCCGGCGTGTCGACAGCGGGCGTGCCGGCAGCGGACGCGGCGACGAGCGGCGCCAGCGCGTCGGCTGGGGCGGTCGGCGCACCGCCGTAGGCTTTGGCCAGGGCCTTGGCGCGCGCGGCCTCGTCCGCCGTCGGCGCGTTTGGCGCGGCGTCCAGCACGCTGGGCTGGCGGATCAGGTTGAGCATGCGCAGCGTCAGCGTGCCGGCCTTCTCGGCGCCCGGCGCGGCGGCCGGATCGGGCACGTCGGCCTGCAACTGGCGGCCCAGCAGGCGGAACAGGTCGTCCAGGCCGCCGGGGAAGTGCTGGTCGGGCAGTTGCGCCGTCGGTGTGGGTTGCGCGTCGCCGCCGGGCTTGGCTGCGTCGCCGGACTGGGCCGCGTCGGCCGCCTGGGCGCCGTTGTCGGCGCCGCTGCTGCTGCTCGCCGCCGCAGAGAGGCGCGATTCGTACTGCACTTCGATCTCGAAGTCGAAGCTCTGGCCGTCGGCCGTGGTGATCTTGCCTTTGCCGATGAAGTGCGAACTTTCGTTCAGGCTGAAGGCGGCGCTGTCGCTGCTGCCCTTGGCGCCCCGGCTGTGCTGGATGGCGCCGGAAAAGCCCGCTTCGGCGCTCACGCTGGCCGAGTCGAAGGACACCGTGGCTCCCTTGGCGGCGTCGCCGAGCAGGCTTTGCGTAAAGCTGTTGAGGAAGTTCTGCGCGACGTCGATGGTGGCGTTGCCGAGGGCGTCGGTGCGCTCGGCCATGCCCTGGGCCGACAGGTCGATACCGTTCTGCGAGAGCGACACGGCGTCCTTGCCGGTGCGGCCCATCAGCGCGGCGGCGCCGCCCGCGTTCTTGCCGCCGCCGGCGGGCGTGGCCGGGTTGGCCAGGGAGGACGTCTGGTACTGGCGGGCGCCGAGCGCGGGAAGGAGGGACATGGCTGGCCTGGGAAAAGGGGGGTGACCTGATACATATCGGCAGCGCCGCCGATTCCTTGAGCGCGGCGTCGATCAGTGGTGGTGCGCCCAGCTGCCGTCGGCCGATTCCAGGTAGGACTTGACGGCGTCGGCCTGGCCGGTGGCGTGGCGTTTCAGTTCACCGCATTGGCACAGGCCCTGGTAGGGCTGAATGTGCGAGCAGGCCGAAACCTTCTGCAGGAAGACCTGGACGGATTTGGCGCATTTGACGCATTTGAAGGTGAGGGTGCGGGCTGGTTTCATGGTGTCCTTGATGAGGTGGCGCTGCGGCGCCGTTGCGCGAGGCGGGATTTTAGCACCGCCGCCGCCTCAGGCGTAGACATCGACGGCCGATGGCGGCGCCGGCGCGGCGGCGTAGGCCAGTCGCAGCGCGCGCTGTTGCGGCGTGCCTTGGCCGGCGGCGCCGCCCTGCGCGGCCAGTTCGGCCTGCGCCTGCATGGCCATCTGCCGGGCTTGGGCCGCGACGGCGCGGTCGGCCCCCGAGGGTTCGGCCGGCGCCAGGGCGGCGGCGCTGATGGTGCGCGCGCGGGCCAGGGTGTCTGCGGGATTGGCGCCGGGCGCCATGTCGATCTGCACTTCGCCGCCGACGGCGTAGTCGACGCCGTCCGGGCCGCGCTGGAAGCTGTAGTTGGCGCCGGACAGGGCCAGTCCGCCGGCCGCCGCCAGATGCGCCTGCTCGTGCTGGTGCACGGCGCTGTCGCGCGCCTTGAGTTTCTGCAACTGCGCGAGCGCTTCCGCGCCCAGTTGCAGGGCCTCCGCGCGCGGCGCCGCCTGCGCCGTGGCGTAGCCGGTGTTGCCCAAGGCGAGGCCGTTGATACCCATATCGAATAGCGCCTGTCCGCACGATAATTTGTTGTCTACATGATAGCAAACTTGATCGTCGCCTGCGCTTGATCAGGTATCTGTTGTGAGCGGATGTAACGGAGGTCAACGGAAGGACTAAGCTGACGTTATTGGTATAAAGACCATCAAAATTTCTAAGGAGACACAAAGTGGAACAAGTTAAAGCACCCACCAAGGAAGTTGTCCGGCGCTGGTTGCGCGCCGAACTGGAACAGCGCCGCCCGCCGCCCGACCCGAAGCAGATCCGCCGCGAGCTGGGTTGGGATTTGGCCAGGATGGCGCGCGAGCCATACAAGCGTTGAGCCGGCCCAGACGCCAGCCCGGCCCTGCCGCGGCGGTTTGCGCCGGCGGCAAGCCCGGCTATTGCACCGACACCGTGCTGCGCCCGCCCGCCGTCGGCTGCACCAGGATCCTGGTCGAGATCCGCTCCGTCATTTCCCGCACGTGCGAGATGACGCCCACCTTGCGCCCCATCGACTGCAGGCCGTCGAGCGCGTCCATGGCCACCTGCAGCGTGGCCGAGTCCAGGCTGCCGAAGCCTTCGTCGATGAACAGCGATTCGACCCGCACACGGTTCGAGGACAGCGAGGCCAGGCCCAGCGCCAGCGCCAGCGAGACCAAAAACGATTCGCCGCCGGACAGGGAATGCACCGAGCGCAGCTCGCCGCCCATGTCCTGGTCGCGCACCATCAGGCCCAGCGAGGGATTGGCCGGATTGTCGATGCGCTCCAGCTGGTAGCGCCGCGCCAGCTGGTCCAGATGGGCGTTGGCGTAGCCCAGCAACACGTCGAGGGTGAACTGCTGCGCGTAGTTGCGGAACTTCTTGCCGTCGGCCGAACCGATCAACTCGTTCATGCGCGCCCAGCGCCGCTCGATCTCCTCCTGCGCGCCGATTTCCGCCAGCATCGCCTGCGCGCCGTGGCGGCGCGCCTCGTCCTGGGCGATGGCAAGGCGCAGCGCGATGGCGGCGTCGTGCGCCTCCTTGCGTTGCGGCGCCAGCCCGGCCAGCGCCTCGCCCACTGCGGCGGCGTCGGCCTCGGGCTGCCGGCCCTGATGCCGTTCGCGCTGGGCGCGCCGCTCGGCCAGCACCGTGGCGGCGCTGGCCGAGCGCGCGTCGACGGCCTGCAGGGCCAGGCGCTCGGCGCCGATGTCGGCCGCCGGCACCGCCAGCAGGGCGCGCAACTGCGCCGCGTCGCGCGCCGCGCTGTCGGGCCGCTGCAGCAGGAAGTGCCGCAACCAGGCGTCCAGGCGCCCGGCGGCCGCCAGCGCCGCCGCGCCCAGTTCCTCCCTGCGCCGCTGCGCCTGCGCCAGCGCTTCGTCGCGCCGGGCGCGCGCGTGTTCGCTCTGGCGCTGCGCCTCCTGCTGCGCGGTCAGGGTGGTTTTCGCCGTTTCGAGGCCCGCTTGTAGGGCAGTTTCGATCTGGCCGACGGCCTGGCCGCCCCACAGCGCGGCGCGCTCGGCCTGCATGGCCTTGGCGGCGCCGTCCAGCGCGGCGAAGGCGCGCTGCGCCTCGTTGACGTCGCGCTCGGCCTTGTCGGCCAGCGCCACGGCGGCCCTCAGTTCGGCCTCGATGGCGAGCAGGGCGGCGGCGCGTTCGTCGTGCGCCGCGCGCTGCGCCAGCCATTGTTTACTGTCGGCGTGGCGGGCGGCGTGGAAGCGCGCCGGCGCGGCGTGCCAGCTTTCCTTCCAGTCCTCGTTGACGATGTCGTCGTGGTTGAAGGCGGCGTCCAGTTCATCCAGCTGCGCGCCCAGTTGCAGGGCCAGCGCGATGCGTTTTTCGTCGAGCGCGGCGCGCTCCGTATCGGCCTGCGCCAGCCGGGTTTGCGCGGCGTTGGCGGCGCCGGCCAGGCGATTGTGTTCGCCGGCGGCCGCGTCGCAGGCGCGCTGCGCCTGGTCGCGCGCGGCGATGGCGCGGCGCAGTCCCTGTTCATCCTGTTCGATCGCCAGCAGGGCGTTTTGCGCCAGCGCCAGTTGCGCGCCGAACCAGGCGCCGCGTTCGCTTTCTTCCGGCAGTTCCAGTCCGGCGGCGTGCGCGCGCCAGGTGGCGGCGATGGCGCCCATGGCTTCGTCCAGGGCGCGCAGTTCGCTCTGCGCGGCGCCCAATTGTTCGATGCAGGCGGCCTTGATGGTGCGCTGGCTGGCCTGCAGGCCGATGTTTTCCTCGGCTTGCCGGCGGCAGCGCGCCACCTCGGCCTGCAGGCTGGCGAGCATGGCGTGCAGGGCGTCGTCCTCGTCGCGGTAGGGATGTTCCAGCGCGCCGCAGACCGGGCAGGGGGCCGCGTCCTCAAGGGTGGCGCGCAGGGTCTTGACGTTGGCGGCGCAGGCCGCCTCGGCGCCTTTCAGCGAGCGCTCGGCCTGGCTGAAGGCGGCCATCAGGCCCTCGGCCTTGGCCTGTTCGCGCGCCAGCGCCGTTTCCGCGCCGTCCTTGCTGTGCGCCAGTTGCGCCAGTTGTCCCTGCAGCAGGGCGTGGCGGGCCTGTTTGCCGGCCAGGTCGGTCCAGGTTTTTTCCGCCCCGGCCAGCGCGTCGCGGCCCGTTTCGGCGCTGCGCCGGCGCGCCTGCAGCGCCTCGGCGTCGAAGGCGCCCAGCGCGGCGCCGGCCTGCTGGCGCTGCGCTTCCAGGGCCGCCGCCGCCTGCGTCGAGGCGCGCAGGCCGGCGG
>JANXSQ010000238.1 GCA_025356595.1 Janthinobacterium sp.
TGCGCGGCGCCCTGCTGGCCAACGTCGCCGGCGCCGCCCTCGCCGCGCGCCTGCGCGCCGCGCTGCCGGCGCAACTGGCGCCGCCGGCCGTGCGCTGGTTCGCCTCGCTGGCGCAACTGGCCGGCCTGCGCAACGGCTACCGCGATCCGGCCCAACTCGGCTGCGACCGCTTCGCCGCCGCCATCGGCGCGCGCGCGCTGGCGCCGGGACAAGACATCATCGTCGCCAACTGCGGCACCGCCACCACCATCGACGCCATCACGGCCGACGGCCGCTTCCTGGGCGGCATGATACTGCCGGGCCTGGGCATGATGGGCGCTGCGCTGGCCCGCGACACGGCGCAGCTGCCGCAGATCGCCCCGCGCGGCACAACGCCGCCCATCTTCGCCGACAACACCGAGGCGGCCATCCGCAGCGGCTGCCTGGCGGCCCAGGCCGGCGCCATCGAGCGCGCCATCGCCGCCCACGGCGCCGTGCAATGCATCGTCTCGGGCGGCGCCGCGCCCGCCATCGCGCCGGCGCTGAGGGCGCCGCACCGCGCGGTCGAGAACATCGTGCTGATCGGCCTGCAGGTGGCGGCCGCCGTGAATGGGGATGAAGCGTGTTGAAACTGATCTTTTGGCTGTTACTGCTGGCGAACGCGGCGCTGTTCGCGCTGGGACGCGGCTACCTCGGCAATGTCCACGCCGATGCGCACGAGCCGGCGCGCATGGGCCGCCAGCTCAACGCCGGACAACTGCGCCTGATCTCGGCCGAACAGGCCAGCGCGGCCGCCACGCCGGCCGCCGCCGCCGCACCGGAGCGCTTCGCCTGCAGCGAAGTCGGCGACTTCCTGCTGGCCGACGCGCGCCGCTTCGAGGCCAAGCTGGCGGCGCTGGAACTGGGCGACCGGCAGTCGCGCCACAACGTCGCCGGCATGGAAATCTCCAGCTACATCGTGTACATCCCGCCGCAGGGCAGCAAGGAGGCGGCCGACCGCAAGGCCGGCGAATTGCGCCAGCTGGGCGTGAGCAACTACTTCATTATCTCGGACAACACGCCGCTGCGCTGGGCCATCTCGCTGGGCGTGTTCAAACTCGAAACGGGCGCGCAAAACCTGCTGGCGGCCCTCGTCAAACAGGGCGTGCACAGCGCCCGCGTGGCGCCGCGCTACAGCGCCGGCAAGCTGCTCGCCTTCCAGTTCCGCGACCTCGACCGCGACGCCAGGACGCGCCTCGAAGAACTCAAGGCCGGCTTCCCGGCGCAGACCCTGCGCGCCTGCAAATAGGCCGGCGCAAGGGCCGCCTTGCTATCGCTGGACGATGATGGGTTTCTGGCTGAAGCCGCCCGGCAGCGCGCCGGCCGCCTGCAGCGCTTCCTGGCGGCTGGCGAACGGTCCGCCGTAGAGACGATGCACGCTACCCGCCTTGACCACCTCCAGCGTACCCAGATTGCCGGCCTGCGCCGCCAGGCGCTGGCGCGCCGCCTCGGCGTTATCGGCGCGCGCGTAGGCGCCCAGTTGCAGGTAGTAGCCGTTCCTGGCCGGCGCCGCCTCGCCCGCCGCCACGACTGGCTGCGCCGGCATGGACGCCTGCGCCGCCGCGGATGAGGGCTGCGCCGTGGCGGACGGCGCCGCCACGTTCAGCAGCAGCGGCGTCGTCTCCGGCATCAGCACGGCGCCGGTCTGCGCCTCCGCCTGCGGCGCCGCGGCCGCCGCCGTGGCGCCGCTCTGGCGCGCCGCGCGGATGCGTTCGATCTCGGCCGGCAGCAGCCGTTCGATCTGCAATTCGTGGCTGCCCTTGCCCAGCAAACCCAGTTTCAGCGCCGCCGTGTAGGAGACGTCGATGGCGCGCGAGGCGTGGAAGGGACCGCGGTCGTTGATGCGCACGATCACCTGCCTGCCGCTGACGATGCTGGTCAGCCGCGCGTACGAGGGGATCGGCAGGGTCGGATGGGCCGCCGTCATCTTGTACATGTCGTAGAGCTCGCCGGACGAGGTGCGCTGGCCGTGGAACTTCTTGCCGTACCAACTGCCGACGCCGCGCTGGGTGAAGGGCTGCTGGTCGGTGATCGGGGTGTAGGTCTTGCCGAAGACGACATACGGCCGGTTCGAGCGCGGCAGCGGCGCTTCGACGCGCGCCTCGGCGTCCGGCAACTCGTTCAGGCCGGGCGGCGGATTCTCGCCCGGGCCGTCGTCCTTGTAATAGCCGCCGCGCCCGGAGCCGGCCGGCGGCAGCACCGGCAGGCTCGGGTCGGGGCGGCCGGAGGGCTTGGCGGCGCCGGCCGGGGCCGGCGCTTTCGCGCCCGGCGCCGGCAGCGTGCCGCAGCCGGCCAGCGCCAACATCATCAGGGTCGCCAGCGCGCATCCCGCGCGCGCCGGCGTGCTCGGGTGCCGCCTCATGTCTGCACCAGCTTACGGTGACGTTGAATACTCATTAGAATCCCTGCGTTCAGGCCCAGCGTCAACAGGGCGGTGCCGCCATAGCTCATGAAGGGCAGCGGCACGCCGACCACCGGCAGAATGCCGCTGACCATGCCCATGTTGACGAAGGCGTAGGTGAAATACACCATGGTGATGGCGCCTGCGAGCAGGCGCGAGAAAAAGTTCGGCGCGTTCGCCGCGATCATCAGGCCGCGGCCGATCAGCAGCAGATACAGCAGCAGCAGCACGAGGTTGCCGACCAGGCCGAACTCCTCGGAGAAGACGGCGAAGATGAAGTCGGTGGTGCGCTCGGGGATGAACTCCAGATGCGCCTGGGTGCCGTTGGTCCAGCCCTTGCCGGTCAGGCCGCCGGAACCGACGGCGATGGTCGACTGGATGATGTGGAAGCCGCGGCCGAGCGGATCCTGCAGCGGGTCGATGAAGGTCAGCACGCGCTGGCGCTGGAAATCGTGCAGGCGCGGCCAGATCACCGGCAGGCTGGCCAGGAAGGTGATGAAGGAGCCGAGCAGCATCTTCCACGACAGGCCGGCCAGGAAGATCACATAGAAACCGGCCGCGCCGACCAGCATCGCGGTGCCCAGGTCGGGCTGGCGGGCGATCAGGCCGATCGGCACGGCCAGCAGCACGCCGGCGACCAGGAAGGATTGCCAGCGCAGCGAGCCGGCGTTGTGCTGGAAGTACCAGGCCAGCATCAGCGGCATGGCGATCTTCATGAATTCGGAGGGCTGGATGTCGAAGCCGATGTGCAACCAGCGCCGCGCGCCCAGCTTGACGGTGCCGAACAGGGCCACCGCCACCAGCAGCGTCACGGCCACCGCGTACACCGGCACGGCGACCCGCATCATCAGTTGCGGGCTGACGTTGGCGACCATCCACATGACCAGGAAGGACATGCAGATGTTGCGCAACTGGTCCTCCACCTTGCCGGGAATGCCGATGCCGGCCGAGTACAGCGTTACCAGGCCGGTGCCCATCAGCAGCAGGATGATCAGGGTCAGCGACGGGTCGAACACCGCCAGGTAGGGGCGCATCCGGCGCCACAGGGAGCGCCTCTCGTTTATCCGCATGGTTTCCTTATTGTTTATTGGCGGCCGGGCGGCCGGCCGGCGC
>JANXSQ010000246.1 GCA_025356595.1 Janthinobacterium sp.
GCGCCGGCCGCGCCGCGCGCCGCGAACGCGCCGGCGCCGGCGCTGGCGAGCCCGGCCGACTTCCCCAAGGTCGAGAGCGGCGAGCAGAAGGCGCGCGACAATGGCCGCCGGCAGATCCTGCAGGACGAGCTGAGGGCCGAGGAGCAGAAGCTGGCCGCCTTGCGCAAGGACTACAACGGCGGCGAGCCCGAGCGCAACGGCAACGAGCGCAACTACGCCAAGTATCTGGAGCGGGTGGCGCAAATGAAGGACAACATCGGCCGGGCGGAAAAGAACGTCGAGGCCTTGAAACGCGAGATCGCCAACATCCGATGACATCACACAACCACAAACTGGCCGGTCTGGACATGCTGGCCTCGGCCGTCATCCTGCTCGACGGCGAGGGCCGCATCGCCTACGCCAACGCGGCCGCCGAAAACCTGCTGGAGAGCTCGCTCAAGGCGCTCTCGCGGCAAAAGCTGACGGCGCTTTTCAGCCATCCGGACGAGCTGGCCGGCATCTGCGTCCAGGCGCTCGAGCACAAGTTCGCCGACATGCGCCAGGACCTGACGCTGGAGCGGCCCGGGCGCGAGGCCCTGCACGTGCACAGCATCGTCAGCGCGCTCGAGGACGGCGCCATCCTCATCGAGCTGCGCGAGAACGTCCAGCAGCTCAAGCTGGACCGCGAGGAGCGCATCCTCGACCAGAGCCAGGTCAACAAGGAGCTGATCCGCAACCTGGCGCACGAGATCAAGAACCCGCTGGGCGGCATCCGCGGCGCGGCGCAGCTGCTGGAGCTGGAGTTGCCGGCCCTGCACCTGAGCGCGCTGCGCGAATACACCCAGGTCATCATCAAGGAGGCCGACCGGCTGCAGACGCTGGTGGACCGCCTGCTGGCGCCGCACCGCCGCCCGCACATCGTCGGCGACGTCAACATCCACGAGGTGTGCGAGCGCGTGCGCAGCCTGATCCTGGCCGAATTCCCCAGCGGCCTGGCGATCCGGCGCGACTACGACGCCTCCATCCCCGAGTTCCGCGGCGACAAGGAACAACTCATACAGACCGTGCTCAACATCGCCCACAACGCCGCCCAGGCCCTCGCCGAGCGCATCGAGGCGGGCGACGCCGAGCTGGTTTTCAAGACCCGCGTGGGGCGCCAGGTGACGCTGGCGAAGGTCCGCTACAAGCTGGCATTAGACTTGCATATCATCGACAATGGACCGGGCATCTCGCCGCAGATCCGCGACCGCATTTTCTACCCGCTGGTGTCGGGACGGGAGGGCGGCAGCGGTTTGGGGCTGACGCTGGCGCAAACCTTCGTGCAGCAGCACATGGGCGTGATCGAGTGCGAGAGCCGGCCTGGATATACCGATTTCAGAATCGTCCTGCCGCTGCCGTGAGCGCGGCCGGCCTGGAACATATCCCACCGATGACATCCATACCGCGGGACGCACACACATGAAACCAATCTGGATAGTTGACGACGACGAATCGATCCGCTGGGTGCTGGAAAAAGCGCTGGCGCGGGAAAACCTCGCCACCAAGAGTTTCGCCAACGCGCGCGACGCCATCGCCGCCCTCGAATTCGAGACGCCGCAGGTGCTGGTGTCGGACATCCGCATGCCCGGCGCCTCCGGCCTGGAGCTGCTGCAGGTGGTGAAGACGCGCTTCCCCGGCCTGCCGGTGATCATCATCACGGCCTTCTCCGACCTCGACTCGGCCGTGGCCGCCTTCCAGGGCGGCGCCTTCGAATACCTGGCCAAGCCCTTCGACATCGACAAGGCCGTCGAGCTGATCCGCCGCGCCCTCGACGAGAGCCTGCGCGAGACCAGCGTCGAATCCGGTCCCAGCGAGACCCCGGAAATCCTCGGCCAGGCGCCGGCCATGCAGGAGGTGTTCCGCGCCATCGGCCGCCTGTCGCAGTCGAACGTGACGGTGCTCATCACGGGCGAATCGGGCACCGGCAAGGAACTCGTGGCGCGCGCGCTGCACAAGCACAGCCCGCGCGCGGCGCAGCCCTTCATCGCCCTGAACACGGCGGCGATCCCCAAGGACTTGCTCGAGTCGGAACTGTTCGGCCATGAGCGCGGCGCCTTCACTGGCGCGCAGACGACCCGCCGCGGCCGCTTCGAGCAGGCCGAGAACGGCACCCTGTTCCTCGACGAGATCGGCGACATGCCCTTCGACCTGCAGACGCGTCTGCTGCGCGTGCTGTCGGACGGCCACTTCTACCGGGTCGGCGGCCACCAGCCCCTGAAGGCCAACGTGCGCGTCATCACGGCGACGCACCAGAACCTCGAGCAGCGCGTGCGCGACGGCCTGTTCCGCGAGGATCTCTACCACCGCCTGAACGTGATCCGCCTGCGCCTGCCCAGTTTGCGGGAGCGGCGCGAGGACATCCCCCTTTTGGTGCGCCACTTCCTGGTGCAGAGCGCGCGCCAGTTGGGCGTCGAGGCCAAGCGCATGAGCGAGGCGACGGTGCAGTTCCTGACCGGGCTGGACTTGCCGGGCAATGTGCGCCAGCTGGAGAACCTGTGCAACTGGATCACCGTCATGGCGCCGGGCCAGACCGTGGAGGTGAAGGATTTGCCGGCCGAACTGAGCCAGGGGCAGGAAAGCGCCGCGCCGGCGCCGCCGCCCGCCGAGCCGGCGCCGGCCCACCCGGCCGGCGGCGTCGTCTTCGATGCCGCCGCCGCCATCGGCGCGCCGCCCGGCTGGATCGGCCTGCTCGAGCTGCAGGCGGCGGCCATGCTGGCCGGTGGCGAGCCGGAGGTGATGGCGCTGCTGGGGCGGCAATTCGAATCGGCCCTGATCAAGACGGCCTTGAAGCACACGCACGGGCGCAAGAACGACGCCGCCGTGCGCCTGGGCATAGGCCGCAACACCATCACGCGCAAGATCGCCGAGCTGGGCATCGCCGGCGCCAAGGACGACTAGCGCCGCGCCGCGGCCTGCCGCAAGGGCCGCCGCGCACCTCCCGCAAGCTGCTTGCCGGGCCCGATCGCGCCGCGCAAACGCGCCACTATCGGGTAAGCTTCTGCCTGCCGGGGCGCTGTGTCCCGTTTACTTGGAATGTGTATGCTGATTAACTGCGTGGCCTATCAGGAAGGCAAAAAACTGGCGGACATTCCGGTCGAGGCGATCAGCGATTACGTCGAGCGGCCCGACTGCTTCGTCTGGGTCGCGCTGCGCGACGCCCTGCCGGAGGAATTGTCGAAGATGCAGGAGGAGTTCTGCCTGCACGAACTGGCCGTCGAGGACGCCCGCCGCGGCCATCAGCGGCCCAAGATCGAGGAATACGGCGACTCCCTGTTCGCCGTCGTGCAGACGGTGGAATTGGTCGACAACGAGCTGCTGCTGGGCGAGGTCGACATCTTCGTCGGCGCCAATTACGTGCTCTCGGCGCGCAGCCACAGCTCGCAGGGTTTCCTCGGCGTGCGCGCGCGCGCCGAGCACGAGCCGCACCTGCTGCGCCAGGGCTCGGCCTTCGTCCTGTACGCGCTGATGGACGCCGTGGTCGACCGCTATTTCCCCGTCGTCGACGCGCTCGAATCGGAGCTGGAACTGATCGAGGACCGCATCTTCGACCGTGGTAGTGAGCGCGACAACATCGAGCGCCTGTACCAGTTGAAGCGCAAGATCATGGTGCTGCGCCATGTCGTGGCGCCGCTGATGGAGGCCGTCGGCAAGCTGCACGGCGGGCGCGTGCCGGCCCTGTGCATCGACACCCAGGAATACTTCCGCGACGTGCACGACCATCTGCACCGCATCAGCGGCACGCTCGACACCATACGCGACACCATCAGCACGGCGATCCAGGTGAACCTGTCGATGGTGGCCATCGATGAAAGCGAAGTCAACAAGCGCCTCGCCGCCTGGGCCGCCATTTTCGCCATCTTCACCGCCTTCGCCGGCGTGTGGGGCATGAATTTCAAGCTGATGCCGGAGCTGGACTGGAAGTACGGCTACCCGGCCGCCGTGCTGGTGATGGTGGGCGTGTGCAGCTATCTGTACTACCGCTTCAAGCGCTCCGGCTGGCTGTAGGGAAATCGCCACGGGGGCTTCTTCGCGGGCCGGGCGTGGATGTACAATCATGCCAGGCATGCGTGCTTGCGCCATCCCGCACCGGCGGCCCGCCGCGGCCGCGCAGAGGAAAACAATATGACAGACGAGATGCTGTTCGAGGACGATGAGGAGGGCGCCGCCGCGCCGGCCGCCGCCGCCGCGCCGTGGCAGGTGATGATCGTCGACGACGAGGACGCGGTGCACCAGGTGACGCGCCTGGTGATGGCCGACTTCACCTTCGAGGGCCGCGCCGTGCAGTTCAGCGGCTGCCATTCGGCGGCCGAGGCGCGCGCCGCGCTGGCGCTGCGCCCGGACATCGCGCTGATCCTGCTCGACGTCGTCATGGAAACCGAGCACGCCGGCCTCGAGTTGGTGCGCCACATCCGCGCCGAGCTGGGCAACAGCGCCGTGCGCATCGTGCTGCGCACCGGCCAGCCGGGCCAGGCGCCGCAGGACGCGGTGATCCGCGACTACGACATCAACGACTACCGCGACAAGACTGAACTGACCCACAGCAAGATGACGACCGTGTTTTGCGCCGCCCTGCGCGCCTACCGCGACCTGTGCCGCTTGCAGCGCGCCGACGCCGGCCTGCGCCGCGCCATCGGCGCCTTCGCGGCGATCGAGGACGACGCCTGTCTGCGCGGCTATTCCTCGGCCGTGCTGGCCCAGGCCAGCGCGCTGCTGGGCGCGGACGGCGCGGCGCTGTGCCTGAGCCGCGGCGCGGCGCAATCCGGCCTGACGCTGCTGGCGGCCACGCCCGGCCACGCCGCGCTGGCGCCCGGCGCGCCACTGCCGGCCGAGGTGGCCGAGGCCGTCGCGCAGGCGCTGGCGCAGCGTAGCGGCCACGCCGCTGCCCCTTATCACTTGTCGTATTGCGACGACGGCGCGGGCGGCGCGGGCCTGCTCTACCTGGCCATCGACGCGCCGCTCGACGCGGCGGCGGGCGCGCTGCTGGCGACGCTGTGCGCCAACGCGGCCGGCGCCCACGCCAGGCTGGCCGGCGCCGCGC
>JANXSQ010000281.1 GCA_025356595.1 Janthinobacterium sp.
CGGGTGGATTGGGAAGTTCTATAACAAGGGGAAGGGCGTCCGATAGCATCGGCGGAAAGTTAACATCTTTAACGGTCGTTTACAACAAAAAAATGTCGCTAAGTGCTTAACTTAGCGGCATTAGGGACAGACCACGATTTCGAAGCAACAATTGCTCGGAAATCGTGGTCTGCCCCCGGTTTAAACAATCCGTCCGTATGGTATGATTTCGCATGAGCCTGGCACACCAAAGAAAAAAGCAGCCCGATGTGCTGCGCGAACAACTCCTGCTGGCCGCCGCGCGGTTGGCGATCCAGAAGGGCGTGCAGGGCATCAGCATCGAGGCTGTCGCCAGCCTGGCCGGCGTCAGCAAGGGCGGCCTGCAACACCATTTCCGCAGCAAGCAAGCCTTGCTGGACGCGCTGTTCGAGCGCGCCTGGCAGGATTTTCTGGCGGCGTTGACCTCCGCCATCGCCACCGACCCCTGCGAGCGCGGCCGCGCCACCCGCGCCTACGTGCGCGTGACGGCCGGCATGGCCGCAGCCGACGAGGAGCCGGCGCTGTGGAGCGCGCTGACCATCATCATGCTGGCCGACGCCGCTCTGCGCGCGCGCTGGTCCGCCTGGATACAGGCGCACACCCCGCTCGACGCGGCCGCCAGCGAAGAGGAGGCTGCGGCGCTGTTGCTGTGCCGCCTGGCCGCCGACGGCCTCTACCTGAACGACCTGCAGGGCTGCCACGACATCAGCCCATCGCTGCGCGCGGCCACGCTGCGCCAATTGGAACACCTCAGTTACGGAAAGAATCCCCCATGAACATCACCTACCTCTACCTGGTCATCGCCATCGTCGCCGAAGTCATCGCCACCAGCGCCCTGAAAGCGTCCGACAGTTTCAGTCGCTTGCTGCCAAGTATTGTTACAATCACGGGATACGTGTTGGCGTTCTGGTGCATGTCGCTGACCATGCGCGTGCTGCCGACCGGCATCGTGTATGCGCTCTGGTCGGGCGCCGGCATCGTCCTCATCTCTACCGTCGGCTGGATCTGGTTCAAGCAAACGCTGGACTGGCCGGCCATGCTGGGGATGGGCCTGATCATCGCCGGCGTCGTCGTCATCAACGTATTTTCGAAATCCGTCGCGCACTGAGGCGACGCTTGTTGACCGGCGCAAGCGCGCAGCCGGCGGCGGGCGCGGTCGATGGGCCATTTTTTAGGAGACACCGATGAAACTCTACCCCCTGTTCGTCCTGATGGCCGCGGCCACCGTGCTCACCCCCGGCCCCGGCGTCGTTATGACCCTGACCAATTCGCTGCGCTACGGCCTGCGCAGCACCTTCGGCGGCATCCTCGGCGTCGCCTGCGGCTCGCTGCTCGTCGCGCTGATCTCGGCCACCAGCCTGGGCGTCCTGCTGGCGACCTCGGCGATGGCTTTCACCATCCTCAAATTCGTCGGCGCCGCCTACCTGCTGTACATGGGCGTGCGGCTGTGGCGCGCGCCGCCGTTCCGCTTCACCGAACAGACGGCGCACCGGGCCAGCTTCGGGCGCCGCTTCGCCGAAGGCATCTCGCTGCAACTGACCAACCCGAAGTCGATCTTCTTCTTCCTGTCGGTGTTTCCGCAGTTCATAGACGGCTCGGCCCACTACGCGACCCAGTTCAGCGTGCTGGTGCTGACCTACGCCAGTCTGGTCGTGTTGATCCACTGCCTGTACGCCCTGTTCGCCCAGCGCGCGCGGCACTGGCTGATGACGGAGCGGGGCGGCGGCGCGCTCAACAAGGCGGGCGGCGCCACCTTCATGTTCTTCGGCGCCGCGCTGGCGACGACGACACGCTGAGTCGCAAAGGAATTCATGTTCGACGACCAGCATTTCTATGAACCGGCCAAGGGCCACGGCCTGCCGCACGACCCCTTCAACGCCATCATCGGCCCGCGTCCGATAGGCTGGATCTCCTCGCGCGCGGCCAACGGCGTGCTGAACCTGGCGCCGTACAGCTTCTTCAACGCCTTCAACTACACGCCGCCCATCATCGGTTTCTGCAGCGTGGGGCGCAAGGACAGCCTGCGTAACATCGAGGCGAGCGGGGAATTCGTCTGGAATCTGGCGACCCGCCCGCTGGCCGAGGCGATGAACCGCAGCAGCGCGCCGGCGCCGGCCGAGGTCGACGAATTCGTCCTGGCCGGACTGACGCCGGTGGACAGCCGCGTCGTCGGCGTGCCGCGCGTGGGCGAAACGCCGGTCGCCTTCGAATGCCGCTGTAGCCAGATCATCCAGCTCAAAAGCGCCGCCGGCGCCGACCTGGACGCCTGGCTGGTGATGGGCGAAGTGGTCGGCGTGCACATCGCCCGCGCCCTGCTCAAGGACGGCGTCTACGACACCGCCAAGGCCCAGCACATCCTGCGCGCCGGTGGCCCGGCCGACTATTTCGAAGTGCTGCCCGAATCGCTGTTCAGGATGAAGCGCCCGGCCTACCCGTGAGCGCGGCGCCCTGCGCGCCTCGTCTTCTTAACCCCGGCATGAGTCCAAGGGGAGGGCGGCGTCGGATCTAACGCCGCACTCCATGGCCGGCTGCAGAATATTCCCAGTCCCATCATCCGAAATCCGCATTCGGGCGCGCCAGGTAAAACCATTCCTCCCCGGCGCCGGCCGCGCTG
Source organism: Janthinobacterium sp. (assembly GCA_025356595.1). GTDB lineage: Bacteria > Pseudomonadota > Gammaproteobacteria > Burkholderiales > Burkholderiaceae_D > Janthinobacterium. The sequence continues at coordinate 2,633 of JANXSQ010000281.1, forward strand.
TCCGGAAACAGAATGCGCCCATCGAACTCCGCGCACAATGGCGTGCCGTCGGCGCGGTGGCCGATCAACTGGCCCCGGTCGACCGCATCGAAACTGGCCCACGGGCGGCAAAACGCATCGGCGGCGGCGACCTTGTCATACACCTCCACCATGATGAGCGCCTCGGCATCCTCGCGCTCCAGCGCCGGCGGCGCCGGCCGGTCGATCAGGCCGAGGAAGGCGAGGGCGTTGATGATCGCCTGATAGGCCAGTTGCGGCGCGGCCGCATCCTGATGCTGGCCGCACTCCAGCGTCAGCGCGTAACCTCCCACCGAACGCATGTATTCCGTCGTGCCGACGCCGTGGCGCAGCGCCGCCTCGCGGTCGCCGCGCCGTCGCACTCCCCGGCTATACGTCTGCAACCAGCCTTCGACAAAACGGCGCACACCGAGCCGGCGCGCCAGCGCGCGTTCCTGCGCCGCGTGCGCGAACGGCTGCAGCGGCCCGGTGTTGTCGCGCGGGCCGAGCAGCGCGAACGGCGTACCGGGGGCGGTGAAGGAATGCAGATCCAGCAGCACATCATGCTGGGCCAGCAAAGGACAGAGCCAATTGGCGACGCGATCCTCGAAGTCCTGCGGCGCGGCGCTGGGGAAGAGATTGCGATTGAGATTGCGCTCGCCGGCGCGCTCGCCCTTGGCGTAGGCGAGCGGATTGGCGACCGGCACCAGGGTCAGGCTGCCGGCTGAGATGCGCAGCGCGCCGTCGTGCAGTTGCGCCAGCACGCGATGGATGGCCTGCGTGCCGCAGGTTTCATTGCCGTGCACGGCGCCGGTGACGATCAGGCGCGGCGCGGCGCCCTGGCCGGTGAAATTGAAGGAGGTGAAATGCATTGCCGGTTCTCCACGTCGATGCGGGGCCGCAAGATGGTCATATTCTAGCGGGATTCGGCGACTGTGCCGCATCAAAACTGGGCCGGATGGGCGCGCGGGAGAGCAGCGGCGCGGGGCGATGCCAGCTTGGCGCCGCGCCGGCGCGGACGGTTGCCTAGTTCTCGGCCTCGATCACATCGTAGGGCGACTGCATCTGCGCCAGGAAGGCCAGCAGACTGCGTGCCCGCTCCTCTGGCTCGTCGTGCTCGGTGCTGAGGATGGCGGCGCGCAGACCGGGCAGGGCCTCGGGCGTATGCGGGCTGCGATAGGCGGCGATCAGCAGATGCGCCAGCGCGGCCGCGTTGCCCTTGCGGCAGCCGCGCTCGGCCAGCACGCCGAACAGCGCGCGCTGCATGCGCCGGGTGGGATGCGTGATGTAGGCGAACACCGTCGGCGTGTTCGTGATGGCCGCGCACAGGCGGCGTTCGATCTCGTCCGGCTTGACGTCGGAGGCGATATCGAAATACGCGGCGTTCCAGCGCGTGCGCGCATACGGATGGCCGGGCGGGAACGAGTCGGCGGTGTCGAAGCCGCAGATCCGGCTCAAATATTTGAGCCAGGCGATAAAAGTGGAATTCATGGTGCGATTTTAGCTGGATCTTGGGGGATGCGCTTGGACAATGTCCGGTGACACGGCTGGCGTTTATCCATTCGGATCAATTTGGGCGCTGGGGCACTGGCGAAGGTCCACAATGCGGCGGCAACTGGCGTTTCCGGTCGGCTCTTGATCGATGGTTGTGCAGATGTCCCCTCCTGTGATTGGCGCTCGGCAAACGGTTTTTTGAGCTGTCCGAACAGCCCGGAATCGGTGAATATCGACGGCGGGTTCTGCGAGTCTATGCCGGCGAGCCGCTGATCAAGTGTGGCTTTGTCGAATTTCGTCATACGTATCCTTTCCAGCGGAAAATTTTATCGTATGACGTCCTTCACATAAAAACTCTGACGGGCTCGCAACTCATTGCTCGCACCCTCACGCATTGCCACGACTAAAGGTAATCGCGTAGGGCTTGAAACATCCCTTTCTGCCAATGATTGACGAAAGGGGCATTATCAATGCCCGGGGTTAATATGGCGCCAGAAATTGCCGCAGCGGACATCCCCCACTTCTGTAAGCCCGAAATTTGACCCAACGTGGTTTCTAACAGTTGCGCGGCCTTGACAGAATATCGCTTCGCCAACCCAAAGTCATCGAAGTGTTTTTGCACCCGATACTTATGGACTTGGTCCCATCCTTGAGGAGGCGCGACGAAGTAGTGAATTGAAGTAGGCCTTTTTGTTGCGTCAAGGATGCACTTTGCGAAGATCCATTGTGTCGTGAAAAAACGATCATGATCGACATATGGCTGAATAAGTTGATCCTCTACTCGCCTTGCAAAATCAACTGCTTTGCCATCCATATTGCAATCTCGGCATGATGGAACCAGGTTCTGCGGAAAAGTTGAGAATTGAGGGAAATGCGCCTTAGGTAAAAAGTGATCCAGATTCCTTGGAGTGCCGATTCCACCGCAGAACGGACACTGCTCGTGTGCCGAGTTTAGCAGCTTGTCATAAGTCGTTCTCGATGCCTTCTCTTTATTAAGAAAATAATATTCGTATAAATTTACAAGTTCCGATTTGACCAAGGATCCCACTACAACCGGGTTTTTATCCATCGTCGTATCGATTGGCGCAATCGCATAAAGTTCACCGGCGTTTCCGGCCGCGATGTAGGCGGTTCCCGCTTGGAGTAAGTCGGATCTTGCGGCCACTATTTTTTCTTTAAACGCTTTTTTCCCTGTAACTCCTCCAATGCACTCATCAAGAGTCGCCGCGAAGTCATATTCTGGCTCACTCAGACGCATCATCTTGCAGCCCTCCCATCTCGTTCTGCGATGAGTGCTGCGAGGATGGCCCTGCCTTCCAAACCTAATTGATTATTATATCGCTTTAATACGTCTTCGAATGATGTCCCCATACTGACGGACGTCTCAAGCAGGCCGTGAAATCCGGAGCGAGCCACCTCAAGACTGAATACTTCGCTCGTCAACATACCCACATTCTCTGCGAATGTTTCGATTTTGGGACGTGCTACCGATACATCTGTGCGAACACGAAAAATTTTCCAGACGCACGAACGAGGAATTTCTTGTAATACCACCGGTGAATGTGTCGCAATTATGGCAACGCCGTTCTGATCATGTAGTAGGTCAGAAAGGGCGCGGACGAATGCCGAGAGCAATGGCGGATGAAGATGACTTTCGGGCTCGTCGAGGAGCACAAGCGTTTTTTCTTGGACCGTCTCAACTAGGCGCGTGATTGTCAAAAGAACGATTGAATGACCAGAACTCATCCGCGAGAGATACTTATCGACTTCCAAAGCGTATTGTTTAAGAAAATTCTCGGAATCAGATTGCTCGCCAACTCTCTGCGCACGGACGTGTAAATACATGGCTTGCAACTGCGTCAAGTTCATTGCTGCGAAGTTTTCGTCGGATCCGAGCTTCTCAATGGCCTTTAGCCACCGCTTTGTCTTCCCGTCATTCCGGAAGCATCCTGCTAGTGCTTTGACACAGTCAGCGCGAAGATCGGTAATGGTGCGATGGTGGTCAGGCGACTTGCTGTCTTTCAGGCCGATATAAAAATAGCAGGTTCCCTTCGCCGGATCGGGTTGTTCTGCGGGTGGATTAAACGGATCAAACGCGCTAAATGACACCGAGACAAGGCTGCTGAAGTAGTCAACGCCGATTTCGCTTTCTGGTGTTGTCTCTAGATTGATGAATTTTGCTTCATTCGGACGTTTTGTGATGGCGTCAATCATTCCATTCAGCAAGGTTGTCTTGCCGACACCGTTTCGACCGATCACGGCGTGAATGTTGGTGGTAGGTGTCGAGTCGACGTCCACCGAGAACTCCAACGAAATTCCACCTTGATCTTCCGTTGTAGGTCTTGCAAATCGGAAGACAAAATCCGTTCGTTCGGCGGACCGAGTGAGCGCGCGTGCAAACCAATCCACCCAAGTTAAGACTTTTCAGCAATTTTTCTGACTCATCGCCTTGTGCGGTTTTCGGCCTGGGACTCGTGGTTTTGAGAGATTTTCACGGTGGCGATAGGTCCGACCGGCAATCAAGTCGAGCACTGCCCGCA
>JANXSQ010000285.1 GCA_025356595.1 Janthinobacterium sp.
CGGGTGGATTGGGAAGTTCTATAACAAGGGGAAGGGCGTCCGATAGCATCGGCGGAAAGTTAACATCTTTAACGGTCGTTTACAACAAAAAAATGTCGCTAAGTGCTTAACTTAGCGGCATTAGGGACAGACCACGATTTCCGGGAAAGCTTTCTCGGAAATCGTGGACTCGGCGTCCCCGCCTGTCCTTCGGTTTTCGGTTTTGTCGCGACAAAAAAAAGCCCGCTCGAAAGCGGGCAAAGTCCAAAACTAGGGATGTCCTGAAAGAGACAGCCCGACTATATCCCCGCCCCGCCGCGCGCTCTGTGCGCTCGCCCACATAGTCGGCGGTTTTTGGCCGCGCCACGTCAAAAGGGCGGCTCGCGCCGCCCTTTCGTTTCGCCTCCGCCCGCCTTAGACTACGGCGCCGTCGGTGTCGTCCTTTTCCTTGATCGGCTTGATCAGGTCTTCGCGCTTCACGCCCAACCACATGGCCACGGCCGCCGCCACGAACACCGAGGAGTAGATGCCGAAGCAGATACCGATGGTCAGCGCGATGGCGAAGTAGTGCAGGGTCGGACCGCCCAGGAACAGCATCGACAGCACCATCATCTGCGTGCAACCATGGGTGATGATGGTGCGCGAGATGGTGCTGGTGATGGCGTTGTCGATCACCTCCTGCACCGAGGACTTGCGCTGCTTGCGGAAGTTTTCGCGGATGCGGTCGAAGATGACCACCGATTCGTTGACCGAGTACCCCAGCACCGCCAGCACCGCCGCCAGCACCGTCAGCGAGAATTCCCACTGGAAGAAGGCGAAGAAGCCGAGGATGATGACGACGTCGTGCAGGTTGGCGACGATCGCCGCGACGGCGAATTTCCACTCGAAGCGGATGGCCAGGTAGATCATCACGCCGATGATCACCATGACCAGCGCGTTCAGGCCGTTCTGGGTCAGTTCCTCGCCCACCTGCGGGCCGACGAACTCCACCTTCTGCAGCATCACCGATTCGGCGCCCGTGGCGTCGACACAGCCGGTCTTGACGATGTGCTCGCCCTTGGCCGTGATGCTCTCCATCTGTTTCGGACTACCCTGCTCGGCCTTGCACAAGGCGTCGAACACCAGTTGCGAGCTGTTCGCGCCGCTCAGCGATTTCACCATCGGCAGGCGGATCATGACGTCGCGCGCCGTGTCGAAGCTGGTCACGCCCGGTTCGACGTACCCCATGCCCTCGAGCGTGTGGCGGATCGATTCCAGGTTGGCCGCTTTCGGGTATTTCACCTCCATCACGGTGCCGCCCTTGAATTCGACCGACAGGTGCAGGCCCTTGTGCACCAGGAAGAACACGGCCGCCACGAAGGTCAATGCCGAGATCACATTGAAGATCAAGGCGTGGCGCATGAAGGGAATGTCTTTTTTGATCCGGAAAAATTCCATGAAATCCTCTGAGTTCTTGTTGCGTGCCCGGCAGCGCCGGGCACTGGCTGATTACTTGGACAGGCCCGGGATCCAGACCGTGCCGATGGCGACCGAGGTCAGCTTCTTCTTGCGGCCGTACCACAGGTTGACCACGCCGCGCGAGACGAACACGGCCGAGAACATCGACGTCATGATGCCCAGGCAGTGGACGACGGCGAAGCCGCGCACCGCGCCCGAGCCGAACAGCAGCAGGGCCAGGCCGACGATCAGGGTCGTCACGTTCGAGTCCAGGATGGTCGCCCAGGCGCGGTCGAAGCCGGCCGAGATGGCCGCCTGCGGCGAGGCGCCGGAGCGCAGCTCCTCGCGGATGCGTTCATTGATCAGCACGTTGGCGTCGATCGCCATACCCAGCGCCAGCGCGATCGCGGCGATGCCCGGCAGGGTCAAAGTCGCCTGCAGCATGGACAGCAGGGCGATCAGCAGTAACAGGTTGCAGGCCAGCGCCAGCACGCTGAAGAAGCCGAACATCATGTAGTAGATGATCATGAAGATGGCGATCGCGGCGAAGCCGTAGACCGTCGAATGCAGACCCTTCTTGATGTTTTCGGCGCCCAGTTGCGGCCCGATCGTGCGTTCCTCGATGATGGTCATCGGCGCGTACAGGGCGCCCGAGCGCAGCAGCAGGGCCAGTTCGACCGAGTTCTCGGCCGCGCCCATGCCGGTGATCTGGAAGCGCGAACCGAGTTCGCTCTGGATCGTCGCCACCGACAGCACTTCCGGCTTGCCCTTCTCGAACAGCACGATGGCCATGCGTTCCTTGATGTGGTCGCGCGTCGCTTCGCGCATCTTGCGTCCGCCGTCGCCGTTCAGGTCGATCGACACGGCCGACTGCTGGTTCTGGTCGAAGCTGGCGGTGGCGCTGGAAATGTAGTCGCCGGTCAGGATCACGTCCTTCGACAGCACGACGGGCACGCCCTTGCCGACGGTGAACAGTTCCGAGTTCATGGGAATCGTCGCCGCTTCCGGATGGTCGCGGTCCAGGTTGACGCTTTCGTCGACCATGCGCACTTCCAGGGTCGCGGTGCGGCCGATGATGGCCTTGGCGCGCGCCACGTCCTGCACGCCGGGCAATTGCACGACGATGCGGTCCGGGCCCTGCTGCTGGATGATCGGTTCGGCCACGCCCAGTTCGTTGACGCGCTTCGACAGCGTGGCGATGTTCTGCTTGACGCCCTCGTCGATGGTTTGCTTGAGCGCCGCCGGCTTCAGGCTGACGATCAGCTTCAGGTCGGCGCCGTCGACGGCGTCGGCGAAGTCCAGGTCGGCCATCTGGCCGGCCAGCACGTCTTTCGCCTTGCTGCGCGTGTCGGCGTCGCGGAATTTGATTTCGATGGTGTCGCCGACCCGTTCCAGGCCGGCGTGGCGCACGCTCTTGTCACGCAACAGGCCGCGCGCCGAGGCCTGGATACCCTGCACGCGCTTGACCAGCGCCGCCTTGGTGTCCACCTGCATCAGGAAATGCACGCCGCCGCGCAAATCGAGGCCCAGATACATCGGCAAGGCATGCAGGCTCTGCATCCACTTCGGCGTATTCGGCTGCAGATTCACGGTGACCAGATAGGTCGGGTCGGCCGGGTCCGGGTTCAGATCCTTCTCCAGCAGCAGCTTGGCCTTGAACTGTGTGTCGGGATCGGCGAAGCGGATGCGCACCGAGGAGCGGCTGCCGGCGCCGTCGAAGGTGACGCCCTCGGAGGCGATTTTTTCCAGCTTCAACACCGCCTCGACCTGGGCCGTCAGCTCGCTCGTCACCTTCACGGTCGACTTGTCGCTCGTCACCTGCAGCGCGGGCGATTCCCCGAAGTAATTGGGCGCCGTGTACAGGGCGCCCAGGAACAGGGCGACGGCGATGAGGATGTATTTCCAGACGGGATAGCGATTCATATGTGGTCAGCGTTCAGTGTTGAGCGTTGGAAGCGTCATGACGGGCGGCGCGGGGCCGCCCGAAACGGAATTACAGCGCCTTCAGGGTGCCTTTAGGCAGCAGCATCGTGATGGAGCTTTTTTGCACGACGACTTCGGTGCCGCTCGCCACTTCGATGGTGATGTAGGCATCGGTGACCTTGGCGACGCGGCCCAGGATACCGCCGGCGGTGACGACTTCGTCGCCCTTGGCCAGCGCGTCCATCATCGCTTTTTGTTCTTTCGCGCGTTTTTGCTGTGGACGGATCATCAGGAAATACATGACCACGAACATCAGGATCAGTGGCAGGAAGCTCGTCATATTGCTGCTCAGGCCGAGACCGTCGAGTGGGGATTGCGCGTAGGCGTTGGAAATGAACACAGGAACTCCGATTCTAATCAGTTTGAAAAAATAGCGCTGTATTCTAGCACTGGCCGGCGCGCATCAGACGCCCCGGCGTATGTGGTGCTTATAAATCTTTTTACAAGACCCGCAGCGTTCAAGTACCGCGCGCCCGCTCGGCGTGGAACTGCAGGGTGAAGGCGTGGAAACGGTCCTCGTCCAGCGCCTCGCGCATCTGCCGCATCAGATCCAGATAGTAGTGCAGATTGTGGATGGTGTTCAGGCGCGCGCCGAGGATTTCCTTGGCGCGGTGCAGATGGTGCAGATAGGCGCGCGAGAAGTTGCGGCAGGCGTAGCACGAGCAGCTCTCGTCGAGGGGCGCCTTGTCGTCCTTGAAGCGGGCGTTCTTGATCTTGATGTCGCCGAAACGGGTGAACAACCAGCCGTTGCGCGCGTTGCGGGTCGGCATCACGCAATCGAACATGTCGATGCCGTTCGAGACGCCGGCCACCAGATCCTCCGGCGTGCCCACGCCCATCAGGTAATGCGGCTTGTTGGCGGGCAGGCGCGGGCCGACGTGGGCCAGCATGCGCATCATGTCCTCCTTCGGCTCGCCGACGGACAGGCCGCCGATGGCGATGCCGGGGAAGTTGACCTCCTCCAGGCCGGCCAGCGACTCGTCGCGCAGGTGCTCGAACATGCCGCCCTGGACGATGCCGAACAGCGCGTTCGGATTCTCGCCCCGCTCGAACTCGTTCTTCGAGCGCTGCGCCCAGCGCAGCGACATGCGCATCGAGGTCGCGGCCTCTTCGATGGTGGCCGGGCGGCCCTCGATCTCGTACGGCGTGCATTCGTCGAACTGCATGACGATGTCGGAATTGAGGCTGCGCTGGATCTGCATCGACACCTCCGGCGACAGGAACAGCTTGTCGCCGTTGATGGGCGAGGAGAAATGCACGCCCTCCTCCGTGATCTTGCGCATCGCGCCCAGCGAAAACACCTGGAAGCCGCCGGAATCGGTCAGGATGGGCTTGTCCCAGCCCATGAAGTCGTGCAGGCCGCCGAATTTCTCCATCACCGTCGTGCCGGGGCGCAACCACAGGTGGAAGGTGTTGCCGAGGATGATCTGGGCGTCGATTTCCTTCAGCTCCAGCGGCGACATCGCCTTCACCGTGCCGTAGGTGCCGACGGGCATGAAGATGGGCGTCTGCACGACGCCGTGGTTCAGCTTCAGCGTGCCGCGGCGGGCATTGGTCAGGCCGCTCGTGTCGGTCTTGAGTAATTTGAAATCCAGCATTTCTTGTCTTTCTTAAACACACAATTATTCTGATGGGCCGTCGGCCCGCCAGGAAAAAAGATTCAATCCACCTGCCTCGACTGCGTCGTCAGCAACATCGCATCGCCGTAGCTGAAGAAGCGGTAGTTCTGCGCGATCGCGTGGGCGTAGGCGGCGCGGATCTGCGCGTAACCGGCGAAGGCCGACACCAGCATCAGCAGGGTCGACTTGGGCAGGTGGAAATTGGTGATCAGCCGGGTCACCGTCTTGAAGCGGTAGCCGGGCGTGATGAACAGGGCCGTGTCGGCGCTGCCGGCCAGCAGTGCGCCGGTCTGCGAAGCCGATTCCAGCGCGCGCAGGCTGGTGGTGCCGACCGCCACCACATCGCGCCCGGCGGCCTTGGCGGCGCGCACCGCGTCCACCGTTTCCTGCGGCATCGTGTACCACTCGGTATGCATCTTGTGCTCGGCCAGCACCTCGGTGCGCACCGGCTGGAAGGTGCCGGCGCCCACGTGCAGGGTGACGTAGGCGAAGTTCACGCCCTTCGCCTTCAGCCGGTCGAGCAGGGCCTGGTCGAAATGCAGGCCGGCGGTGGGCGCGGCGACGGCGCCCGGCACCTTGTTGAAGACGGTCTGGTAGCGCGTCTCGTCGAAGGCGTCGGCCGTGTGCTCGATGTAGGGCGGCAGCGGCAGGCGGCCGTGCGCCTCGATCAGCTCGAACACGTCGGCCTCGAAGTGCAGCGTGAAGAATTCGCCGGCGCGCGCCCCGACGGTGACGTCGAAGGCGTCGGCCAGGCGTATCCTGCAGCCCGGCGGCGGCGACTTCGAGGCGCGCACCTGGGCCAGCACGGTGCGCTCGTCGAGCACGCGTTCGACCAGCGCCTCGATCTTGCCGCCGCTTTCCTTGACGCCGAAGAAGCGCGCCTTGAGCACCCGCGTGTCGTTCATGACCAGCAGGTCGCCGGCCTGCAGCAGGCCGACGATGTCGGCGAAGCCGCGGTCGATCAGGGCGTCGCCGTCCAGGTGCAGGAGGCGCGAGGCGCTGCGCTCGGCGAGCGGCATTTGCGCGATATTTTCGGGCGGTAAATCAAAATCGAAATCGGAGAGCGAATACATGCGTTTGCTTCAAGAATTATTAGGAATGCGCGAACGGCGGGCAGGCACTATACTGTGCGCCTATACAGGTCATACAATAACGGCACCGCCTTGACGCGTTGCCGCGCGTGGGCCAACCCTCTATTTTACGCTAGCGGCCCAAAACCCTTCCGATATGCCAGTTCCGAAGCCCAAAACCGCCAAAAAAACCGTCAGCAACGAGAGCAAGCTGGCCAAGCTGGGCCTGCGCACCGATATGGACCTGGTGCTGCATCTGCCCATGCGCTACGAGGACGAGACCAAGGTCGTCTCGATCCGCGACGCCTGCCAGCACGGCGGCGAAGCCTCGCAGGTGGAGGGCATCGTCACCAAATGCGAGGTCGGCTACAAGCCGCGCAAGCAATTGCTCGTCACCATAGCCGACGAAACGGGCAATCTGCTGCTGCGCTTCATGAACTTCTACGGCAGCCAGGTCAAGCAACTCGCCGAGGGCACGCGGATCCGCGCCCGCGGCGAGCTGAAACACGCCTTCTTCGGCGCCGAGATGGTCCACCCCGGCTACAAGGTGATCAACGAGGGCGCGCCGCTGCCCACCGTGCTGACGCCCGTCTACCCGTCCGGCGAGGGCCTGTCGCAGGCGATCCTGCGGCGCGCCATCAACGACGCCATGCAGCGCATCGACTGGCGCGACACCCTGCCGGCGGCGCTGATCGACACCATGCGCCTGTCCGACTTCGAGCCGGCCGTGCGCCTGCTGCACTATCCGCCGCAGGAGGTCGATGAAAGCGCGCTGAGCGACCGCTCGCACCCGGCCTGGGTGCGCATGAAATTCGACGAACTGCTGGCCCAGCAGTTGTCGCTGAAGCGCGCGCAGCGGGCGCGCCGCTCGAAGGGCGCGGCGGCGCTGCCGCTGGTCGGCGCGCTGTCCGCCGCCTTCCTGGCCGCCCTGCCCTTCCGCCTGACCGGCGCCCAGGCCCGCGTGCTCGAGGAAATCCGCGCCGACCTGCGCCACCCGTATCCGATGCAGCGCCTGCTGCAGGGCGACGTCGGCAGCGGCAAGACCGTGGTCGCGGCGCTGGCCGCCACGCAGGCCATCGACAGCGGCTTCCAGGCGGCCCTGATGGCGCCCACCGAAATCCTCGCCGACCAGCACTTCCGCAAGATCGCCGCCTGGATGGAGCCGCTCGGCGTGAAGGTGGCCTGGCTCACCGGCAGCCTGAAAAAAAAGGACAAGCTGGCCGCGCAGGCGCTGATCGAATCGGGCCAGGCGCAACTGGTGATCGGCACCCACGCGCTGATCCAGGACGCGGTGCAGTTCGCCAAACTGGGCCTGGTCATCGTCGACGAGCAGCACCGCTTCGGCGTCGGCCAGCGCCTGACCCTGCGCAACAAGGGCGACGCCGACGCCGTGCCGCACCAGTTGATGATGTCGGCCACGCCGATCCCGCGCACGCTGGCGATGACCTATTACGCCGACCTGGAAGTGTCGGTGATCGACGAACTGCCGCCCGGGCGCAGTCCCATCGTGACGCGCTCGATCGACCAGAACCGCCGCGACGAAGTGATCGAACGGGTCTACGCGGCCGCGCTGGAAGGGCGCCAGGTGTACTGGGTCTGCCCGCTGATCGAAGAGTCGGAGGCGCTGCAACTGCAGACCGCCACCGACACCCACGCGATGCTGGTCGAGGCGCTGCCGGATCTGCAGGTGGGCCTGGTGCACGGGCGCCTGAAGGCGAGCGAGAAACAGGACGTAATGGACTTGTTCTGCGCCGGCCGGATCCACGTCCTGGTGGCCACCACCGTCATCGAAGTCGGCGTCGACGTGCCGAACGCCTCGCTGATGGTGATCGAGCACGCCGAGCGCTTCGGCCTGTCGCAACTGCACCAGTTGCGCGGCCGGGTCGGGCGCGGCTCGGCGGCCAGCGCCTGCCTGCTGCTGTATCAGGGGCCGCTGGGCGGCGTCGCGCGGCAGCGCCTGATGACGATGCGCGAAACCACCGACGGCTTCGAAATCGCCCGCAAGGATCTGGAGATCCGCGGGCCCGGCGAGTTCCTTGGCGCGCGCCAGTCGGGCCAGGCCATGCTGCGCTTCGCCGACCTGGAGACGGACCAGTGGTTGGTCGACCAGGCGCGCGACGTCGCCCACGACTTGCTTCACGCCAGCGGCGCCGACAGCGCCGCCACCGTCGACGCGCATCTGGCGCGCTGGCTCGGCGGCCGCGAGGAATTCCTCAAGGTCTAATTACCGCCGTCGCGCGGCGCTTAAAACTCGTCCCACTCGTCGGCGCAGCCGGCCGGCGCGAAGACTTTTTTCGCCGCCGGCGCGGCGATTTTCACCGCCGCCGGACGCTTCAGCGCCGGCCGTTTCAGCAGCGGCGCCGCAACGGCGGCCGGGCGCGCGGCGCGCGGCGCCGCCACCTGCAGGGCGTCGAGCTTGAACACGCTGACCGCCTGCGCCAGCGCGGCCGCCTGGTCGTTGAGCGAACCGGCGGCGGCCGCCGCCTCCTCCACCAGCGCGGCGTTCTGCTGCGTCACGCCGTCCATCGAGGTGATGGCCTGGTGGATCTGTTCGATGCCGATTTCCTGCTCGCGGCTGGCCGAGCTGATCTCGCCCATGATGTCGGTGACGCGCTGCACGCTGGCGACGATGTCGTCCATGGTGCTGCCGGCCTGGTTCACCAGCTTGCTGCCGATGTCGACCTTGTCGACCGAGTCGCCGATCAATTCCTTCACTTCGCGGGCGGCGGCGGCCGAGCGCTGCGCCAGGTTGCGCACTTCCGAGGCGACGACGGCGAAGCCGCGCCCCTGCTCGCCGGCGCGCGCCGCTTCCACCGCCGCGTTCAAGGCCAGGATGTTGGTCTGGAAGGCGATGCCGTCGATGACGCCGATGATGTCGACGATTTTCTTCGAGGAGGCGTTGATGTCGTTCATGGTCTCGACCACCTGGGCGACCACGACGCCGCCCTTGACGGCCACTTCGGTGGCCGAGGCGGCCAGGGCGTTGGCCTGGCGCGCGTTCTCGGCGTTCTGCTTGACGGTCGAGGTCAGCTCTTCGACGGCCGAGGCGGTCTCCTCCAGCGCGCTGGCCTGCTGCTCGGTGCGCGCCGACAGGTCCAGATTGCCGCTGGCGATTTCGCTCGAGCCGGTGGCGATCGAATCGGTGCCGTTGCGCACCTGCCCGACGATGCTCTGCAGGCTATCGTTCATCTCCTTCAAGGCCAGCAGCAACTGCCCGGTTTCATCCTTCCCGCTCACCTCGATGCGGCTGCTCAGGTCGCCCGCCGCCACGGTCTGGGCGATGCGCACGGCCTCGCCCAGCGGCCGCGTGATCGAGCGCGACACCAGCCAGGCGCACACGCAGCCGAGCGCGGCGGCGACGATGCCCAGGCCGATCAGCAAGGCGCGCGCCGTTTCGTAGCGGCCGCGGCTTTGCGCGCCGGCCTCGTCCACCAGTTTTTGCTGCAATTGATTGAAATCGCGCAGCGTGGCGGCCAGCACATGCAGGGCGGCGTAGGTTTCGCCGTGGGCCAGCTTGCTGGCGCCCGGATGGTCGCCGGCGGCGAACAGGGCCAGTACCCGCTTGTAGGAGGCGCTGTACGACTCGTGGTCGCCCTTCGCCTTGGCCAGCAGGGCCTTGCCCTCGGGCCGGTACAGCAGCGGCTCCAGCTTGCTCAGCGCCGCGCCGACTTCGGCCTCGTTCGCGGCCAGGCGTTCGCGCGCCACTTTTTCTTCCGCCTCGTCGCTCGTGTCGACGATCTGGAAGACACGGGCGATGCTGCCGCGCACATTGTCGAGCGCGTCGGCGCCCAGCTTGGCCTTGCTCCAATCGATGTCGACGATTTTCTCGGTGCCGGCGTTCAATGCCGACAGGCTGCTGGTGCCCACGATGACGATGCCGATCAGGAAGGTCAGCACCAGGCCGAAGGCGAGATTGAGCCGCATGCCGATGTTCATATTGCTAAAAACCATGGTAATCCTTGAAGATGTCAATGTTCCGGGCCGCCCGGAAAATCAGGTGGCCAAGCTTGCGCGCGAGCGCCGGCCACACCGCGGGCCCTGCGCGCCGGCGCAACCGTATGTAAGGGGAAAATGGCGGCGGGTTCGGGGCCGGCATTCGATGTTGGCCGCGGACGAAAGTCCGCCGGCCGGAATATCCTGCGCCGGCGCGGAGCTGGGGAAGCTCCCGCGCAACTGGCGCTTGTCGCACTGTGCTTTCAAAAAGCACGGCGCTATGATACTCGGAATATTTACTATTGGAAACATTTTGACAAGAAAAAGATACCTCAAGTCAATTTTCCCCCTGCGCCAGGCCGCAGATCACAGGGGCGCGAAGATCGCCTGCAGGTCGTCCTGCGTAATGGCGAGGCTGTGCGCGGCGCCCTCGACCAGCAGGGCGTCGGCCAGATCCGCCTTGCGGCGCTGCATTTCCTGGATTTTCTCTTCCAGAGTGCCCTTGGCGATCAGCTTGTAGACGAACACCGGCTTGTCCTGGCCGATGCGCCAGGCGCGGTCGGTGGCCTGGTTTTCGGCGGCCGGATTCCACCACGGGTCGTAATGGATGACGGTGTCGGCCGCCGTCAGGTTCAGGCCGACGCCGCCCGCCTTCAGGCTGATCAGGAACAGCGGCACGGCGCCCTGCTGGAAGGCGGCGACCTGGGCCGCGCGGTCCTTGGTGGCGCCCGTCAACAGCGCGTAGGCGATGGCGCGCGCCTGCAGTTCGGCCTCGATCAGCGCCAGCATGCTGGTGAACTGCGAGAAGATCAGGATCTTGCGGCCCTCGTCGAGCAGGGCCTCGACCATCTCCATCAGCTCGGCCAGCTTGGCCGAGGGCGCCGTGCTTTTTTTCTTGCCGGCGGCGCCCACCAGGCGCGGGTCGCAGCACACCTGGCGCAGCTTGAGCAGCGCCTCGAGGATGACGATCTGGCTGCGCGCCACGCCCTTCGCGGCGATCGCCTCGCGCACCTTGGCGTCCATCGCCAGGCGCACCGTTTCGTACAGGTCGCGCTGGGCGCCGGCCAGTTCGACCTCGCGCAGCATCTCCGTCTTGGCCGGCAGTTCGGTGGCCACCTTGTCCTTGGTGCGGCGCAGCAGGAAGGGCTTGATGCGCTGGATCAGGAAGGCGTTGCGGGCCTGGTCGCCGTTCTTTTCGATCGGCTTGCGGAAGTCGGCGTTGAAGCTTTTTTCATCGCCCAGCAAACCCGGCAGGAGGAAGTGGAATTGCGCCCACAGTTCGCCCAGATGGTTTTGCAGCGGCGTGCCGGTCAGGCACAGGCGGTGCGCGGCGGGCAGCAGCGCGGCCGTCTGCGCCGCCTTCGAGCGGCTGTTCTTGATGTACTGCGATTCGTCCAGGATCAGCAGGTGGAAGCGCTGCTCGCGCAGCTTCGCCTCGTCGCGCGGCAGCAGCGCGTAGGTGGTCAGCACCAGGTCGTATGCGCCGATGTCGGCGAAGCGCGCCTGGCGCTCCGGGCCGTGCAGCAGCAGCACGCGCAGGTCCGGCGCGAAACGGGCCGCCTCGGCCTGCCAGTTGCCCATCAGGCTGGTGGGCGCCACCACCAGCGCCGGGCTGTCCAGGCGGCCGGCCTCTTTTTCGAGCAGGATGTGGGCCAGCGTCTGCAGGGTTTTCCCCAGCCCCATGTCGTCGGCCAGGATGCCGGCGAACTGGTATTCGCGCAGGAACTGCATCCACGCCAGGCCTTCGCTCTGGTAGCCGCGCAGGGTGGCGCGCAAGCCGGCCGGCGCCGCCACCTGGCGCACGCCGCCGAAGCCGCGCAGTTTCTGGCCCATCTCGCGCACGCGCTGGCCGCCCACCCAGCGCAGTTGCGCGTTCGCCTCCAGTTCGGCCAGGCGGGCCGCGTCGGGCACGGGCAGGCGCACGCCGGCGCCGATGCGCTCGCTGAAGTACAGCTCGCCGAGGGTGTTCAGGATGGGTTTCAAACGGCCCCAGGGCAGCGCCACGCGCGCGCCGTCGGGCAGGCGGACGATCAGGCTGTCGCTGTCGGCGTAGGCCTCCAGCGCGGCGGCCCGGAAGTCCTGCGGCGCCTCGCGTATCAGTTGCAGCAGCACGGGCAGCAAGGGCACGCGGCGCTGCTTGACGACGATGCCCAGCTCCAGCTCGAACCAGGCGTTGCCGGCCGCGCCCTCGTCGACCTCGGCGTACCAATCCTCCACGGCGCTGAGGTCGTAGCGGTAGTCCGGGCCGTATTCGATCAACCAGCCCTCGGCGCGCAGCGCGGCCAGGTCGCGCTCGGCGAAGCGCAACCAGGCTTGCGGCGCGGCCAGCCCCAGCGCGCCGGCGATGCCGTGCAGCGGCGAGGCGGCGCCCGCCGCGGCGAAGCCCAGCGCCTCCAGGGCGGCCGCCGCGCGTGCCTCGGCGGCGGCGTCGCGCTCGATCAGCTCGGTTCCGGCCGGCGTCCTGCGCTGCAGGGTCTGCGCCGCGTCGGCCGAGGCGCGCATGCCCTCGTAGTCGAAGGCCAGCAGGGCGTAATCGTGCCAGGCCGGCATGTGCGTGGCCGCGTCGAAACCGTCCACGCTGCCCAGCAGCAGGAAGGGGCGCGCCACGACGCCGCTGCGCACGCTCTGGCGCAGGGACGGCGGCGGCGGCAGCAGTAGTTCCAGTCCCTCTTCCCGCAGTTGCCGCGCCAGCGCCGGCCGATCCGCCGCCGCCACCCGCGGCGCCTGCGCCAGCATCTCCTTCAGGGCGGGGATGGGCATGGCGGCGACCGCCTCCGGCAGGATCAGTTCGCCGATTTCGCCGCCTTGCAGGAACAGCGCCGGTTGCGTCGGCAGCAGGTATTCGAGCGGCGCGCCGTCGGCGAACTGCATCACCAGGCTCAGGGTGTCGTCCGCGTCCACCGTCTGCCAGACCAGTTGCGCGGCGCGCGCCGGCGCGGCCGCCAGCGGCGCGAGCCGGCCCAGCTTGAGGGCGGCGCGGTCGTCGGCCCACAGCAGGCGCCCTTCGTCGAGCAGCAGGCGCAGCAACTGCGCGCCCACGGCGCCGCGCGGCGGCTCGCTGGCGACATTGAATTCGATGCCGCTGCGCAGAGTGGCGAACAGATAGGTCGGCTGTTGATCGGCGGCCAGGAAGTAGTCGGGCAGATTGGCGCGCAGCGAGTAGGTTTCGGGCAGCACGCTGGCCGAGGCGACGCCGCCGTCGGCGCGCACGCGCGCCTTGCACAGAGACAGCGTGACGCCGCCGGCCGTGGTGGCCGGCATCAGCACATAGATCAGGCGGTAGTTGACCTTGGGCGTCTTGGCGACGCGCGCCGCCGCCGGCTGGCTGGCGGCGCTGCGCGCGACAGTGCGCAACCACTCCGCCAGCGCGTACGGCAAGGCGCCGTCGGGCGGCGCCGTCAGCGCCGCCGCCGCGCCCTTGCGCAGGCAGAACAGCAGCGCCGCCACCACGTGCTTGCAGTTGTAGGTCATCGGGCAGGTGCAACTGCCCTTGAAGCTGACGCCGCGCGCGCCGTTGACGATCTGGATCGACTGGCGGTACAAGGCTCCGCCGCTGCCGCTGACGCTGGCGTTGACGCGCTGCTCGTTCAGGTCGGCCGTGCGCACCTTGCCGCGCCGCTCGTAGTCCTGGCCGCGGCCGTAGGTGCCGCTGTCGAAGTTCAGGCGGATGTCGTCGGCGGTGAAGGTCATGGTCTTGGAACAATCGTCAGCGGCCGACGCGGCGGCCCGGGCCGCCATTATCGCCGACGCCGCCCCCTCAGCACATGAAGAGGTGGTTCGCCAGGTCGAAGACGAAGCCGGGACGCAGATAGGCGGCGAAGATCAGCGCCAGCACGGCGGCCCCCGCCAGCCGGATCAGCCAGGTTTTCACGCCGCCTTGAGCTCGGCGCGCACCAGGGTGCGCTCGTTGATCGGCAGGTTGATCAGCGCGGCCATGACGCCCAGGGCGATAGTGATCGCCCACACCGTATCGTAGTTGCCCTGCCGCGCGTACAGATAGCCGCCCAGCCAGACGCCGAGGAAACTGCCCAACTGGTGCGAGAAGAACACCATCCCGGCCAGCATCGACAGGTGCTTGACGCCGAAGATGCCGGCGATGATGCCGTTCGTCAGCGGCACCGTCGACAGCCAGATCAGGCCCATCGCCGCCGCGAACACGTACACCGACCAGGAGGACAGCGGCGCCAGCAGGAACAGGCCGATGACCACGGCGCGGCTGATGTAGATCGACGACAGCAGGTAGCGCTTGGGCAGGCGCCCGCCCAGTTTGCCGGCGTAGTAGGAGCCGAAGATATTGAACAGGCCGATCAGCGCCAGCGCCGTCACGCCGATGTTGGGATTCATCAGGCCCTGGTCCTTCAGGTAGGCCGGCAGGTGGACGGCGATGAAGACCACCTGGAAGCCGCAGACGAAATAGCCGGCCATCAGGTACAGGAAGGAGCGGTTGGCGAGGGCCTCGCCGGCCGCCTCGCGGATGCTTTGCCGCGGCCCGGCGCCGTGCGCCACGGCCGGCTCGCGCAGGTAGAAGGCCATCGGGATCATGGCCAGCACCAGCAGCGCGGCCAGCAGGTAGAAGGCGTTCTGCCAGCCCAGCGCGTCGATCAGATGCTGCTCGACCGGCATCATCATGAACTGGCCGAAGGAGCCGGCCGCCGAGGACATGCCGAAGGCCCAGGAGCGCTGCTCCGGCGCCGCCGTGCGGCCGATGATGCCGCTGATGGCGCCGAAGGCCGTGCAGGCCAGCCCCAGGCCGACGAAGACGCCGGTGCCGACGATGAACAGGGTCGGCTGGGTGACGACGGCCATCCAGACCAGCCCGAGCATGTAGCTGACGGCGCCGACGATGACCACCCGCATGGTGCCGAAGCGGTCCGCCGCCATGCCGGCGAAGGGGCCGAACAGGCCCCACATCAGGTTCTGCATCGCCATCGCCAGCGAGAAGGTCTCGCGGGTCCAGCCGTTCGCCTGCGAGATCGGCTGCATCCAGAAGCCCAGGCCATGGCGCACGCCCATCGCCAGGGTCAGGATCACGCCGCTGGCGATGAGGACGGTCTTCAGGGAGGGGGCGCGCGCTGTCGTGGTCATGGTTTCCTAGGGTGGTGGGGGCGATGCTTGCGGCGCGGCGGCGCCGCGCCGTCAGGGCGCCAGGTCGGCGGCGTAACTGAGGCCGATCTGGCCGCGGATGGTGTCGAGCACCTCCATCAGGTCCAGCGTCTCCTCGTGCGTCATCAACGGGCTTTCGATCAGGCCGGCGCGCAGGCAGCGCATCACCTCCAGCGCCTCGTAGGCGTAGCCGCTGCCGATGTGCGGGAACTCGACCGTGCGGGTGGCGCCGTCGCTCGTCGCGATGGTCAGCGTCTGCGCCTGGAAGAAGCGGGTGTGCAGGCGGATGTGGCCGAGCGTGCCGGAGAGCGTCATTTCGGTCGGCGAATGGGCGCGGATGCTGCACACGCAGGACGACACGCCGCCGTTGCGGTGGCGCAGCGAGAAGGCGGTCTGCAGGTCGACGCCGCTCGGTCCCATCTCGGCGACGGCCTGCACCGAGTCGACCGGGCCGAGGAAGAAGGCGGCCAGCGACAGGGGATAGATGCCGATGTCGAGCAGGGCGCCGCCGCCCAGCGCCGGGTTGAGCAGGCGGTGCTCGGGTCCGACCTCGGCGGCGAAGCCGAAGTCGGCCTGGATCTGCGTCAGCGCGCCGATTTCGCCGCCGGCGACGAGGCGCCGCGCCGCGCCGATGGCGGGCAGGAAGCGCGACCACATCGCCTCCATCAGGAACAGGTTTTTTTCGCGCGCCAGCGCCACCACCTCGGCCGCCTGGCGGCGGTTCAGGGTGAAGGCTTTTTCGCACAGCACGTGCTTGCCGCCGTTCAGGCACAGCAGCGCGTTTTCGGCGTGCAGCGCGTGCGGCGTGGCGATGTAGACCACGTCCACCTCGGGATCGTCGGCCAGCGCCTGGTAGGAGGCGTGGCAGCGCTTGAGGCCGAATTCGTGGCCGAATTGCTGCGCCCCGGCGGCGCTGCGCGAGGCCACGGCGACCAGCTTCGCGCCGCCCAGCTCCTGCAGCGCGAAGGCCATGGCGCGGGCGATCTGCCCGGTGCCCAGGATACCCCAGCGTATGACTTTATCCATGTTGTCCGCCTTGCGCCGCCGCTGCGGCAAGTTGAGATGGCGCGCCCCGCTTCGGGCGGAACACACTCGCGTCCTCGTAAAACCCGGCGTCCTGCGCCGGCCACCAACCGGGCACGCCCAGCACCGGCAGGGGCGTGAAGTCGGCCGTGCTCAGGCCCCGCTCGGCCAGTTCGCGCGCCACCGTGGCGTCGATCCAGGCGCGCCGTTCCGCCTGCGCCAGGGCGAAATAATCCGCGCCGGCCAGCAGCACGCGGGTGTGCGCGGTGATCGCCTTGTACGGCGCCACCAGCTTTTCCATCAGGGCGTGGCCGAACAACCAGACTTCGGCGTCGGCGCCGAAACTGGCGCGCCGCGCCACGAAGGCTTCGCGCCAGTCGTGGCCGCGCAGCGCCGCCACCAGGGCCGCGCCGGCGGCGTCGTCGCGCACCACCAGCAGGGCCGCGTTCTCGTCGAAAATGGTCGCCCCGTCGCGCGCCGGGCCGCGCGACTTGCCGACCCCGGACAGGGCGATCTGCGCCGCCTGCAGCGCGTTCAGCTGGCGCTTGATGCGCGGGAAGCTGAGCCACACCAGGCCGTTGAAGAAATCGTGCAGATTGTCGCGCGTCGGCACGCCGCCGGTGGCGCCGATGAATTCCTCATAGGCAGTGCCCTCCGGCAGCGCGCTTTGCGGCACGAAGTGCAGCGCCTGGCCGCTGTCGTTGCGCAGCCCGAGCGCGGCGGCGCGGCCGTTGAAGGCGGCGATGACGCCGTCGCGCGCCAGGTCGAGGCGGCCGACGGCGTCCAGCACCGTCGCGTACCACGGCCGGCTCCAGTCTATGGCGGCCAGCATCGGGCGCTTAAACCTGTTTCCAGTTGATGCGCTCGCCGGCGTTGAGCGGGATCACCCGCTCGCCGGCCAGCGCCAGCGATTCCGGCAGCGTCCATTCCTCGCGCACCAGGGTGATGCTGCCGCTGTTGCGCGGCAGGCCGTAGAAGGCCGGGCCGTGGAAGCTGGCGAAGGCTTCCAGCTTGTCGAGCGCGCCGGCGCGCTCGAAGGCTTCGGCGTACAACTCCATCGCGTGCAGCGCCGTGTAGCAGCCGGCGCAGCCGCAGGCCGCCTCTTTCGCGCCCTGCGCGTGCGGCGCCGAGTCGGTGCCGAGGAAGAAGCGCTCGTCGCCGCTGGTGGCGGCCGTCATCAGGGCCAGGCGGTGCTCCTCGCGCTTCAGGATCGGCAGGCAGTACAGGTGCGGACGGATGCCTCCCTTGAAGATCTCGTTGCGGTTGTACAGCAGGTGGTGGGCCGTGATGGTGGCGGCGATCGGGCCGTCGGCCTCGGCCACGTACTGCGCCGCGTCCTTGGTGGTGATGTGCTCGAAGACGATGTTCAGGGCCGGGAAATCGCGCCGCAGCGGCCGCATGACGCGCTCGATGAAGACGGCTTCGCGGTCGAAGATGTCGATCTCCGGATCCGTCACCTCGCCGTGGACGAGGAAGGGCATGCCCACTTCCTGCATCGTTTCCAGCGCCTTGTAGCAGTTCTTCAGGTCGGTGACGCCGGCGTCGGAATTGGTCGTCGCGCCGGCCGGGTAGAGCTTGACCGCGTGCACGAAGCCGCTGTCCTGGGCGCGGCGGATCTCGTCGGGCGCGGTGTTGTTGGTCAGGTACAGCGTCATCAGGGGCTCGAACTCCATCCCCGCCGGCAGCGCGGCCAGGATGCGGCCGCGGTAGGCGGCGGCGTCGGCGGTGGTGGTCACCGGCGGCTTCAGGTTCGGCATCACGATGGCGCGGCCGAACTGGCGCGCGCTGTGCGGCAGCACGCTGGCCAGCGTGGCGCCGTCGCGCAGATGCAGGTGCCAGTCGTCGGGGCGGGTGATGGTCAGGGTGTGCGGAGTGGCGAGGGAGGTCATGGCGGCTTTCGAAGAGCGGATAGCGCATTTTACCAGCGCCGCGCGGCCACGGTGGGCGCCCGTGCAACAAGTCGCCGGCCGGGCAACAGGCCCCCGCCGGCCCCTCGCGTGGCGGCGGGGCCGCCACGGATCAGTGGATGATCTTGGCGAGGAAGTCGCGCGCGCGGTCCGAGCGCGTGGTGCCGAAGAACTCGTCCTTGCTGCAATCCTCGATGATCTTGCCCTGGTCCATGAAGACGATGCGGTTGGCGACGCGCTTGGCGAAGCCCATCTCGTGCGTGACGACCATCATCGTCATGCCTTCCTGGGCCAGGCCGACCATCACGTCGAGCACTTCGTTGATCATTTCCGGATCGAGCGCCGAGGTCGGCTCATCGAAGAGCATGGCGATCGGGTCCATCGACAGGGCGCGGGCGATCGCCACGCGCTGCTGCTGGCCGCCCGACAACTGGCCGGGGAATTTGTCCTGCTGGGCGATCAGGCCGACGCGGTCGAGGTACTTCAGGCCCTTGGCGTTGGCTTCGTCGGCGCTGCGGCCGAGCACCTTGATCTGGCCGATGGTGAGGTTCTCGCGGATCGACAGGTGCGGGAACAGTTCGAAGTTCTGGAACACCATGCCGATGCGCGCGCGCAGCTTCGACAGATTCGTCTTCGGGTCGTTGACGGCGACGCCGTCGACGGTGATGACGCCCTTCTGGATCGGTTCCAGGCCGTTGACGGTCTTGATCAGGGTCGACTTGCCGGAGCCCGAGGGGCCGCAGATGACCATCACGTCGCCCTTCGAGACGGTGGTGCTGCAGTCGGTCAGCACTTGAAACTGGCCGTACCATTTGCTGACTTTGTTCAGTTCAATCATATTTTTTCTCCGTAATGGGGGTGCGGGCGCGCTGGGCGCCTAGCGGATGATGGCGACGCGCGCGTGCAGGCGCTTGACCAGCGCCGACAGGGCGAAGCACAGCACAAAGTAGACGACGGCCACGAAGGTGTACATCTCGACCAGGCGGCCGTCGCGCTGCGCGACCTTGGCGGCGGCGCCGACGAAGTCGGGGATCGACAGCACGTAGACCAGCGAGACGTCCTGGAACAGCACGATGGTCTGCGTCAGCAGCACCGGGATCATGTTGCGGAAGGCTTGCGGCAGGACGATGCTCTTCATGCTCTGCCAGTAGTTCATGCCCAGCGCCTGGCCGGCCCAGACCTGGCCGCGCGGGATCGACTGTATGCCGCTGCGCATGATCTCGCAGTAGTAAGCGGCCTCGAACATGATGAAGGTGATCAGCGCCGACGAGAAGCCGCCCACCTTGACCGGTTCCGCCGCGCCGATGACCCAGGCGGCGATGTAGGGCACCAGGAAGTAGAACCAGAAGATCACCAGCACCAGCGGGATCGAGCGGATCAGGTTGACGTAGGTGCCGGCCGCCAGCGACAGCGCGCGGCTGCTGGAGAGGCGCATCATCGCCAGCAAGGTGCCCAGCAGGATGCCGCCGACCATCGCCAGGCCGGTCAGTTGCAGCGTAAACACCATGCCGGTCTGGAACAGGTAGACCCAGGAGCGCGCAATGATGTCGAAATCGAAATTGCCCAACATATCAATGTCCTCCCGTCGACGTGCCGGCGACAATGAAGCCCGGAATCGCGACCTTTTTCTCGATCACGTGCATCAGCACGACGACGCACAGGTTGACCACCACGTAGATGATGGTGGCGGCCGAGAAGGCTTCGAACACCTGGAAGGAGAATTCCTGGATGGCGCGCGCCGAGGCCGTCAGTTCGACCAGGCCGATGGTCAGCGCCACCGAGCTGTTCTTGATGATGTTGAGGAATTCGCTCGTCAGCGGCGGCAGGATCACCCGCGCGGCCATCGGCAGCAGGATGAAGCGGTAGGTTTGCGGCAGGGTCAGGCCGAGCGCGGTGCCGGCCAGTTTCTGGCCGCGCGGCAGCGCCTGGATGCCGGTCGTCACCTGGATCGCCACGCGCGAGGAGGTGAACGTGCCCAGGCACAGCACGGCCGTGATGAAGGGCGCGTTGGGCAGGGCCTTGAGCCAGTCGCCGCCCGCCTGCGGCAGCAATTCCGGCATGACGAAATACCACAGGAACATCTGCACCAGCAGCGGCACGTTGCGGAACACTTCCACGTAGGCGTTGGCCAGGCCGACCACGAATTTATTGGGCAGGGTGCGGATGGTGCCGACCACCAGGCCGATCGCCAGCGCCATGATCCAGGCCGAGCCGGCCGTGGCCAGGGTCCACAACAGGCCGGACCAGAGCGTGTCCATATACGTGCCGACGCCGTCGGGGGAAATCTCCCAGAAAATATGCCAATTCCAGTGGTAATTCATGTGTCCATCCTTCCGATGCATGACAGCGCGCCGCCGCGAACCTGCGGCCAACTGTATGGTATCTGTTTTTTATAGTGGTCTCTGCATTTCGCGGGCCGGGGAGGCCGCAAAAAAAACGGGAGGCTGGCGCCCCCCGCTGGCTTGCGTGTTACCGACTTACTTCTTCTTGCTGGCCGCTTTCTGTGCTTCCGGCACGGCCGCGTAGGCCGCCGGGTCGCCCGAATCGGTCGGCTTGGCGATGACCGCCTTCAATTGCGGCGGCATCGGGAAGTTCATATTGATGCCCTTCGGCGGGATCGGCGCCATGAACCACTTCGCGTAGACCTTCTGGAAGTCGTCCGTTTTGTAGAAATTGCTCAGCGCGTCGTCGACCGCTTTCTTGAAGCTGGCGTCGCCTTTACGCAACATGATGCCGTACGGTTCGACCGACAGGGCATCCTTGGTGATCTCGAACTCGCCCGGATTCTTCGCGTTCGCCACCTGCGAGGCCAACAGGATGTCGTCGTTCGCTTCGGCGGCGGCGCGGCCCGTTTCCAGCATCAGGAACGCTTCCGGATGATCCTTGGCGATGGCGATGTGCATGCCCAGGTTCTGCTCGTTGTTGAGGATCGTCATTTGCTTGAGCGTCGAGGTGCCAGCGGTGGCGACCAGGGTCTTGCCCTTCATGTCGGCCAGGGTCTTGATGTTCGAGCTTTTCTTGCTCAGCAGGCGATTGCCGATGACGAACATGGTCGGCGCGAACGCCACTTGCTGCTGACGCTCCAGATTATTCGTCGTCGAGCCGCATTCCAGGTCGATGGTGCCGTTCGCCATCAAAGGGATGCGGTTGGCCGAGGTGACCGGGTTCATCACCACTTTCAGTTCGGTCAGGCCGAGCTGCTTTTGCACGGCCTTGACGACCTTCATGCACAGGTCCACCGAGTAACCCTGGTATTGCTGCTTGTCGTCGAGGTAGGAAAAGGGGATCGAACCGTCGCGCACACCCAGCGTGATCGAACCGGCCTTCTTGATTTTCGCGAGGGTGCCGGTCAATTCCTGAGCCTGCGCCGGAGCCATGCTGCTGACGACGCCGGCGCTGAGCAGCGCGGCGATGATTTTGACAAATTTCATAAACTCTCCTGAGCGGATGAACCGGCGTGGCAAGCCCGGCAAGATGTTCTGTGGTGCGCCTGCCACCAATTCCAAACGGATTTTATTGCATTTTCGGGAAGGCCACGCCGGATTTTGCGTTTTGCCGCCAAATTGTCGCGAATAGTCACTCCGCCCGCCCGGCGCGGTGTGGCTTTTTTCTCACGTTTGCCTCAGAGGCTGAGAGTTTTCGGGCGTGGGCGAGCAGCGCGCCAGAAAGTGGCCGATCAAGGCGCAAAGCACAGCCATAGCTCGGGCTATGGCGAGCATGTGCAACGCCGAGCGGGCACTTTCTGGCGTGATGAGCGCGCATGAACGAAAGCCTCTCAGCCTCTTAGGCTGCCCGCGCGCCGCTGGCCTCCTCGTCCTGGTGCGCCTGCTGGCGCCGCCACATCTGCGCGTACTGGCCGTCGGCCGCCAGCAGGGCCGCGTGGCTGCCGCGCTCGACGATGCGGCCGTGTTCGAGCACCAGGATCTGCTCGGCCTCGATCACCGTCGACAGGCGGTGCGCGATGACCAGCGTGGTGCGGTTGCGGGCGATCTCCCTGAGCTGGGCCTGGATGGCCTGCTCGGCCTTCGAGTCGAGCGCCGAGGTGGCTTCGTCGAAGATCAGGATGGCCGGATTCTTCAGCAGGGTGCGGGCGATGGCCACGCGCTGCTTCTCGCCGCCCGACAGCTTCAGGCCGCGTTCGCCGACCATGGTCTGGTAGCCGTCCGGCAGGCTCTCGATGAAGTCGTGGATGGAGGCGGCCCGGGCGGCGGCGACGATGTCCGCGCGGGGGGCGCCCGGCTTGCCGTAGGCGATGTTGTACTCGATGGTGTCGTTGAACAGCACCGTGTCCTGCGGCACGATGCCGATGGCGCCGCGCAGCGAGGCCTGGGTGACGGCGCGCAGATCCTGGCCGTCGACCGTGATGGCGCCGCCGTTCACCTCGTAGAAGCGGAACAGCAGGCGCGCCAGCGTCGACTTGCCCGAACCGCTGTGGCCGACCACGGCCGTGGTGGTGCCGGCGGCGATGCTGAAGTCGACGTCGAAGAGGATCTGCCGCTTCGCCTCGTAGCTGAAGTCGACGTGGGCGAAGCGCACCTGGGCGCCGCCGGTGAGCAGCGCGGCGGCCCGCGGCGCGTCGGCGATCTCGCGGTTCTGCCCGAGCAGGGCGAACAGGCGCTCCATGTCGGCCAGGCTCTGCGTGATCTCGCGGTAGATGACGCCGAGGAAGTTGAGCGGAATGTACAACTGGATCATGAAGGCGTTCACCAGCACCATGTCGCCCAGGGTCATCTTGCCGTCGATCACGCCCTGGGTGGCGCGCCACAGGATCAGGGTGACGGCCGTGGCGATGATCAGCGACTGTCCGGTGTTGAGCAGCGACAGCGAGCTTTGCGACTTGACGGCGGCCGTCTCGTAGCGCCGCAAGCCCTCGTCGTAGCGCTGCGCCTCGAAGTCCTCGTTGCCGAAATACTTCACCGTCTCATAGTTGATCAGCGAATCGATGGCCTTCGTGCTGGCCTTCGAATCGAGCTCGTTCATGGTGCGGCGGAAATGCGTGCGCCAGTTGGTGACGCTGACGGTGAAGACGATGTAGAGCAGCAGCGCGACGGCGGTGATGACGCTGAACCAGATGTCGTAGTGCGTCACCAGGTAGCCCAGCACCAGCGTCATCTCCAGCAGCGTCGGCAGGATGTTGAACAGGGTGTAGGAGATGAGCGAGCTGACCCCGCGGGTGCCCCGTTCGATGTCGCGCGTCATGCCGCCGGTCTGGCGGTTCAGGTGGAAGCGCAGCGACAGCGCGTGCAGGTGGCGGAACACCTGCAGCGCGATGGTGCGCACGGCGCGCTGGGTGACCGGGGTGAAGATGAATTCGCGCAGCTCGGTGAAGGCGGTCGTCGCCAGGCGCAGCGCGCCGTAGGCCACCAGCACGCCCAGCGGCAGCACCAGCAGCGCCTGCGGATGGCCGGGCGTGACGCTCATCGCGTCGACCAGTTTCTTCAGCACCAGCGGCACGCCGACGTTGGCCAGCTTCGCGCCCACCAGGCACAGCAGCGCCAGCAGCACGCGCCATTTGTACACCCACAGATAGGGCAGGAGCGTGGCCAGGGTGGCGAAATCGCTGCGCGGCGCCGCCTTGGCGCTGCCGTTGGAGGGGGCGGGAGGGGAATCGGGATAACGGCGCATGGCGAAGCTCGGCTTTTTATGGTTCAATCGGGGCAATTGTAGCCTTTCATGAGAAATTAAGATGAGCACCTCCCCCACGCCCCACGACAACTCCCTCAGCTCCGGCCTGCCGGCGGGGAAAATGCCCGAGCTGCGCATGATGCCGGCGCCGGCCGACGCCAACGTCTACGGCGACGTGTTCGGCGGCTGGATCATGGCCCAGGTCGACATCGCCGGCTCGCTGCCGGCCACGCGGCGCGCCAACGGCCGCGTCGCGACCATCTCGGTGAACTCCTTCGTCTTCAAGCACCCCGTCTTCGTCGGCGATCTGCTGTCCTTCTACGCCGACATCGTCAAGGTGGGCAACACCTCGATCACCGTCAACGTGGAGGTCTACGCCGAGCGCAACCGCCTGCAGGCCTGCACCGTCAAGGTCACCGAGGCGACGCTGACCTATGTCGCCACCGATTCCGAGCGCAAGCCGCGCAAGGTGCCGCCCATCGAAACGCTGATTTCCTGAGCCGGCCGGCGCCAAACGCCGCGGCCGGGGGGG
>JANXSQ010000022.1 GCA_025356595.1 Janthinobacterium sp.
TCCATCACCATGCTACCAGCAGGGACTTCGACTTTTTTGCCGTCTATTTCGATTTCAACCATGGTGATCGTTACCTGACGCAGCTTAGATGTAAGCGGGCACTAAGCAATGCTTGTGCTCGATGTGATATTCAAATTCTTCACGGAAGTTCTTAATGAAGGCCCGTACCGGCATCGCCGCCGCATCGCCCAGGGCGCAGATGGTGCGGCCCTGGATGTTGTCGGCGATCGAATTGAGCATGTCCAGATCGTCCGCGCGGCCTTGGCCGTTTTCGATGCGGTGGACCATGCGATACATCCAGCCCGTGCCTTCGCGGCAAGGGGTACATTGACCGCAGGACTCTTCGAAATAGAAGTAGGACAGGCGCTCGAGCGCCTTGACCATGCAGCGCGTTTCGTCCATCACGATGACCGCGCCCGAACCGAGCATGGAGCCGGCCTTGGCGATCGAATCGTAGTCCAGGTCGGTGTTCATCATGACGTCGCCGCGGATCACCGGGGCGGACGAACCGCCGGGAATGACCGCCTTGATCTTTTTACCGCCGCGCATGCCGCCGGCCAGCTCCAGGAGCTTGGCGAACGGCGTGCCCAGCGGCACCTCGTAGTTGCCCGGCAGTTCGACGTCGCCGGAGATCGAGAAGATCTTGCTGCCGCCATTGTTCGGCTTGCCCATCGCCAGGTATTTCTCCGGACCGATGTTCAAGACGAAGGGCACGGCGGCGAAGGTCTCGGTGTTGTTGATCGTCGTCGGCTTGCCGTACAGGCCGAAGGAGGCGGGGAAAGGCGGCTTGAAGCGCGGCTGGCCCTTTTTGCCTTCCAGCGACTCGAGCAAGGCCGTTTCCTCGCCGCAGATGTAGGCGCCGTAACCGTGGTGCGCGTGCAGCTGGAAGCTGAACTCGCTGCCCATGATCTTATCGCCCAGGAAACCGGCGGCGCGCGCCTCTTCCAGCGCGTCCTCGAAGCGGTCGTACTCGGCGAAGATCTCGCCGTGGATGTAGTTGTAGCCGACCGTGATGCCCATCGCGTAGGCGCCGATGGCCATGCCCTCGATCAGCGCGTGCGGATTGTAGCGAATGATGTCGCGGTCCTTGAAAGTACCGGGTTCGCCTTCATCTGTATTGCAGACGAGGTATTTCTGGCCCGGGAACTGGCGCGGCATGAAGCTCCACTTCAGGCCGGTCGGGAAACCGGCGCCGCCGCGGCCGCGCAGGGACGAAGCCTTCAGGTCGGCGATGATCTGCTCGGGCGTGATTTTTTCGTCGAGGATGCGGCGCAGGGCGCTGTAGCCGCCGCGGGCCACGTAGTCTTCCAGATGCCAGTTCTTGCCGTCCAGACCCTTCAGGATCAGTGGATCGATGTGTCGATTGTGGAGTGACGTCATTTCGCTGGGTTCCCGCTGAGTTCATCGACCAAAGCGTCGATCTTGTCGTTCGACATCCAGCTGCACATGCGCTTGTTGTTCACCAACATGACGGGCGCGTCGCCGCAAGCGCCCATGCACTCGCCTTCGACCAGGGTGAACTGGCCGTCGTCCGAGGTTTCACGGAAGTCGATGCCGAGGCGCTCCTTCAGATGGTTGGCGGCGCGCACGCCGCCCGACAGGGCGCATGGCAGGTTGGTGCACACGGAAATCTTGTGCTTGCCGACCGGCTTGGTGTTGTACATATTGTAGAACGTCGCCACTTCCTGCACGGCGATGGCGGGCATGCCGATGTAGTCGGCCAGTTCCCGCATCGTTTCCGGCGCCAGCCAGCCCAGTTCGTCCTGGGCGATGGCCAGCGCGGCCATGACGGCCGATTGACGCTGGTCGGCCGGATACTTGGCCAACTCGCGGTCGATTTTTTTGTATGACTGCTCTGATAACAACATGTGTATGCCTCTAGGACTTATCTGTCGATTTCGCCGAAGACGATATCTTGTGTACCAATAATCGTGACCGCGTCGGCGATCATGTGCCCGCGCGCCATTTCATCCAGACCCTGCAAGTGCGCGTAGCCGGGGGCGCGGATCTTCATGCGGTAGGGCTTGTTGGCGCCGTCCGAGACGATGTAGATGCCGAACTCGCCCTTCGGATGCTCCACCGCGCTGTACGCTTCGCCCGGCGGCACGTGGAAGCCTTCGGTGAACAGCTTGAAATGGTGAATCAGCGATTCCATATTCGTCTTCATGTCGACGCGGCCCGGAGGCGCCACCTTGCGGTTGTCGGTCATGACCGGACCCGGATTGTTGCGCAGCCATTCCACGCACTGTTTGATGATGCGGTTCGACTGGCGCATTTCTTCGATGCGCACCAGATAGCGGTCGTAGCAATCGCCGTTGGTGCCGACCGGGATGTCGAAATCCATCAGGTCGTACACTTCGTAGGGCTGCTTCTTGCGCAGATCCCACTCGACGCCCGAACCGCGCAGCATGGCGCCGGTGAAGCCCATGGCCAGCGCCGCTTCCGGCGAGACCACGCCGATGCCGACGGTGCGCTGTTTCCAGATGCGGTTGTCGGTCAGCAGCGTCTCGTATTCGTCGACATAGGTCGGGAAACGGCGCGTGAAGTCTTCGATGAAGTCGAGCAGGGAACCCTGGCGGTTCTCGTTCAGCTGGGAAATCGCCTTGGCGTTGCGGATGATCGAAGCCTTGTGCTGCGGCATCGCGTCGGGCAGGTCGCGGTAGACCCCGCCCGGACGGTAGTAGGCGGCGTGCATGCGGGCGCCGGAGACGGCCTCGTAGCAATCCATCAAGTCTTCGCGGTCGCGGAAGGCGTACAGGAAAGGCCCCATCGCGCCGACGTCGAGCGCGTGGGCGCCCAACCACAGCAGATGGTTCAGCAGGCGCGTGATCTCGTCGAACATGACGCGGATGTATTGCGCGCGCAGCGGCACTTCCAGTTGCAGCAGCTTCTCGATCGCCATCACATAGGCGTGCTCGTTGCACATCATCGACACATAGTCGAGACGGTCCATATAGGGCACGGATTGCAGATAGGTCTTTTGCTCGGCCAGCTTTTCGGTGGCGCGGTGCAGCAGGCCGATATGCGGATCGGCGCGCTGGATGACTTCGCCGTCCAGCTCCAGCACCAGGCGCAACACGCCGTGGGCGGCCGGATGCTGCGGACCAAAGTTCAGGGTGTAATTCTTAATGTCAGCCATTATTTCATCCCGTAATGTTCTTCGCGGATCACACGCGGCACGTTTTCCCGCGGTTCGATCGTCACGGGCTGGTAGATCACGCGCTTTTGCTCGGGATCGTAGCGCATCTCGACATAGCCGGAGACCGGGAAGTCCTTGCGGAAAGGATGGCCGATGAAACCGTAGTCGGTCAGCAGGCGGCGCAGGTCGTTGTGGCCGTCGAAGAGGATGCCGTACAGGTCGAAGGCTTCGCGCTCGAACCAGTTGGCGGCGCGCCAGACGCCGACCACGGAGGCGACCAGCGGCATGTCGTCGTCGGGCGCGAAGACGCGCACGCGCAGGCGCCAGTTGTGCTTGACCGACATCAGGTGCGAGACGGCGGCGAAACGCAAGCCATCCCATGTGCCTTCGCCATAGGTTTGGTAATCGACGCCGCACAGGTCGATGAGTTGCTCGAAATGCAGGCTCGCGTCGTCGCGCAGCGTCTGCATGGCGTCCAGGTAATCGGCCGCTTTCAGCACCAGGGTCACTTCACCCAGCGCCACGGTGATGCTGGCACGCTCGCCGAGCGCGTTGCGCAGGGCGATTTCCAAGGCTTCTAATTTTGTTGTCATAGTTAGCGTGCGATCGTGTTGGTGCGCTTGATCTTGTTGTGCAGTTGCAAAATACCGTACAGCAGCGCTTCGGCCGTCGGAGGGCAACCCGGCACATACACGTCGACGGGAACGATGCGGTCGCAGCCGCGCACCACGGAGTAGGAGTAATGGTAGTAACCGCCGCCGTTGGCGCAGGAACCCATCGAAATGACCCAGCGCGGCTCCGGCATCTGGTCGTAGACGCGGCGCAGGGCCGGCGCCATCTTGTTGCACAGCGTGCCGGCGACGATCATCACGTCGGACTGACGCGGCGAGGGGCGGAACATGAAACCGAAACGCTCAAGATCGTAACGGGCGGCACCTGCATGCATCATCTCCACCGCGCAGCAAGCCAGACCGAACGACATCGGGTACATAGACCCGGTGCGCGCCCAGTTGATCAGCTTATCGGCTGTCGTGGTGATGAAACCTTCGTTTAATACGCCTTCAATAGACATGGCTTATTCCCAATCAAGGGCACCTTTCTTCCAGATATACCAAAATCCGACCACAAATTCAACGATGAAGACCATCATCGTGATGAAACCGGACCAGCCCAGGTCGCGCATTGCTACGCCCCACGGGAAAAAGAATGCCGTTTCCAGATCGAACAAAATAAAAAGAATTGCGACCAGATAGTAACGGACGTCGAACTTCATGCGCGCATCTTCAAATGCTTCGAAGCCACACTCATAAGGGGACAATTTCGCTGCGTCGGGATTGTTGGGAGCCAGCAGACGCCCCAGCACTTGCGGGACGACACCAACACCAATACCGACGAGGATGAATAACAGGACGGGGAAGTAATTTTCGAGGTTCACGATTGATGAGCTTAAGTTGAACGTTCGGTTAAATGAGAATGCCGCGGTGAATTGCGGGACACTTAACGTTACGATCCCAATCAAAGCTTAGACCAGGATCAAACGACACATCCTCGTAAAAAAGCCAGCGCAGGCGCAGCCCTTGCTGGCTTCTAATTTCTGGTGCCGACGACGAGACTCGAACTCGTACAGCTTTCGCCACTACCCCCTCAAGATAGCGTGTCTACCAATTTCACCACGTCGGCGGTAAGGCCCGTATTCTACTCTGCTTTGACGCCTTTGTTAATGCACAATTGCATCAAAACAAGCAGAAAAACGATAAATCTTTACATCCACACCGGCCGCATTGTTTTTCTCGCTTGCGCTGCCAAAACAATGGGCACTGCACTGCCGAACTTACTGCAGGCGCGGCGTATTATACCGCCGCAACGCCATTCTTACTTGGGAATCTGCGCCGCCGGCGCGGAAGATACCGGCGCCGATGCCGCCGATGCCGCCGGAGTGGCCGCTGCGGGCGCTGGAGAGGCCGCAGGAGCGGCCGGCGCGGCGGTCGGGATCGCGGCCGAGCCGGACACCGGCACGGGCTTGGTGACCTTCTCCATCACGCCGCCGCCGACGACGGTGCTGCGGTTCGTCGACATATACGACAGGGCCAGCGTGGCGCTGAAGAAGATCGCCGCCGCGACGCCGGTCGATTTCGACATGAAGTTCGAAGAACCGGTGGCGCCGAACAAACTGCCCGAGGCGCCGGAACCGAAAGCGGCGCCCATATCGGCACCCTTGCCATGCTGCAGCAGCACCAGACCGATAATGGCCAGGGCCGACAAAACCTGTACAACAACAACCAGCTTGAACAACATGTCCATTACTTTATTCCATTCTCAGTTTAAATTAATTCAATCGGCGGCGTGAATAATTGCCAGGAAATCCGCCGCCTTCAATGCTGCCCCGCCGATCAAACCGCCATCGATATCCGGCATCGCCATCAATTCTTTCGCGTTGTCCGGCTTCATGCTGCCGCCGTACAGAATCTGCACGCCGGCCGCCGCTACCGCATTCTTTTTCGCCACTTGCGCGCGCAGCACCTGGTGCACGTCCTGCGCCATTTGCGGCGTCGCCGTCTTGCCCGTGCCGATGGCCCAGACCGGCTCGTAGGCGAGCACGATCTTCGCCACGTCGGCCTCGCCCAGCGCGTCGAGCACGGTGCCCAGTTGCGCGCCGACGACGGCGTCGGTCAGGCCCGCCTCGCGCTGCTCCAGCGTTTCGCCGATGCAGACGATGGGCGTCAGGCCGGCGGCCAGCGCCGCCACGGTCTTGCGCGCCACCAGGGCGTCGCTTTCGGCGTGGTAGGCGCGCCGTTCGGAATGGCCAAGGATCACGTAGGTGCAGGCGAAATCGAGCAACATGCCGGCCGCCACTTCGCCGGTGTAGGCGCCGTTGGCCTGCGCCGACATATCCTGCGCGCCCCAGGCCAATGGCGTGCCCGACAATTCAGCCTCGCACTGCGCCAGATACGGCGCCGGCACGCAGACGGCGCAAGCGGCGCCGGCCGGCGTCAAGCCGGCGACCACACCCGACAGCAACACCGAATTGGCGGTGCGGCTGCCGTTCATTTTCCAATTCCCGACGACAAGTTTGCGACGCATAGTAGCCTAAATTCTATTAACCCGCCATTTTAACGCGCCGCCCGATGGCGGTCAAACTAGCGGACAAGAAAGATTAGGAGACTTGCAACATGATTTTGCCCACGTGGGCGCTGCTTTCCATCAAGGCGTGCGCGGCGGCCGCCTCGGCCAGGGGGAAGGTGCGGTAGATGACCGGCTTGATCCTGCCCGCCTCCAGCAGCGGCCAGACGGTGGCGCGCAGCTGCGCCGCGATGGCCGCCTTGAAGGCCACGGGACGGGGGCGCAAAGTGGAGCCGCTGATGCTCAGGCGGCGGCGCAGGATCTGGCCCAGGTCGATGTTCGCCTTCGCGCCGCCCAGCAGGGCGATCAGGCCGATGCGGCCGTCGTCGGCCAGGCAGGCGATTTCGCGCTGCAGGTAGTCGCCGCCGACCATGTCGAGGATGACGTCGACGCCGCGGCCGTCGGTGAGCGTTTTGACCACCTCGGCGAAATCTTCGTCGCGGTAATTGATGCCCCGTTCCGCTCCCAACTCCTCGCAGGCGCGACACTTCTCGGCGCTGCCGGCGGTGGCGAAGACGCGGTGGCCGAGCGCGGCGGCGATCTGGATCGCCGTCACGCCGATGCCCGAGGAGCCGCCCTGCACCAGCAGCGTTTCGCCGGGCGCCAGGCGGGCGCGGTCGAAGACATTGCTCCACACGGTGAAATAGTTTTCCGGCAGCGCGGCCGCCTGCAGCGCGCTCAGGCCGCGCGGCATCGGCAGGCACTGCTCGGCCGGCGCGACGCAGAATTCCGCGTAGCCTCCGCCCTGCACCAGCGCGCACACCATGTCGCCCTTGCGGAAGGCGGTGGCGGAGAAGTCGCCGTCGATGATTTCGCCGGCCACCTCCAGGCCCGGCAGATCGGAGGCGCCCGGCGGCGGCGCGTACTGGCCCAGGCGCTGGAACACGTCGGGGCGGTTGACGCCGGCCGCGTGCACCTTGATCAGCAACTCGCCCGCCTTCGGCGCCGGCATCGGCCGCTCGGTGAGTCGCAAAACATCGGCTGGGCCGGGCTGGCTGATTTCGATTGCGCGCATGGCAGGATTCCCTCGGATTGAAAGGGCGATTGTACGTCAGCGCCGCCGCATGCGTGGCGCGCCCTAGCCGGCGCCGCTGCGCGAGCGCTTCGGCAGCGGCTTGCCGGGGCGCCAGGCGGCCGACATGCCCTGCCCCTCCTCGATCTGCTCCGGCGTCATCTTGCGCACCACGGCCGCGCGCTGCTCGGCGGCGCTGGCCGAGCCGTTCGCTCGCCGCCAGGTTCCACAGCATATAGGCGATCACCACGTCCTGCGGCATGCCGCCGATGTGGTAGCGGTACATCAGACCCAGCACCTGCTGCGCCTCGGCGTGGCCCTGCTCGGCGGCCTTGCGGAACCAGGCCACGGCCTGCTTGTGGTCCTGCAGCACCGTGTTGCCGGTGTAATACATGGCGCCCACCACGTATTGCGCCTCCGCCTTGCCCAGCTCGGCGGCCTTGCGCTGCCACTGCAAGGCCAGCTTATAGTCCTGCGGCACGCCGCGGCCCATGTAGTACATCAGGCCCAACAGATGCTCGGCGTCGGCGTTGCCGGCCCGCGCCAGCGGCGCGATCTCCTGGTAGGCGAGCGCATAGTTTTTGTTATTGTAGGCGTTGGCCCCGTCGGCGAAGGCGGCGCGCGCGGCCGGCTGCTGGCCGAAGACGAGGAGCAAGGCGAGAATCAGTTTTTTCATGTCGCTAAGAATGAGGAATCGGTCAGACCACTTTTCCATCCCGGAGCGGGAGGCCACTTACTTCCAGCTGACCTTGCCCAGGCCGTCGACGCTGACGGTGCGGTTCAGGGGCCGTCCGTACACGGTCACCGAACCCAGGCCGCTCAGGTTCAGGCTGGCGTTTTGCTTGGCGTTGACGGTGGCGTTACCCAGGCCGCTCAACTCCAGATCCACGCTCTCCGCCTGAAACTGCTGGGCGTTCAGATTGCCCAGACCGCCCAGGCTGGCGCGCAGCGATTTGCTGCGTCCGCCCAGGGTGATGTAGCCGGCGCCGCGCAGATCGAGTTCGGTGCGCGCGTTGTCGTTGACCCAGATCTGCATGCTGCCGACGCCGCCCAGGCTGGCGTTCAGGCGCTTGTAGTCGCAGACGATCTTCAGCGTGCCGGCGCCGTCCAGCGCCAGATCCAGCTCCTCGCCGCTGAAGCCGCTGACGTCGCTGTTGCCGACGCCCTCGGAACTGAGTTCGCGCAGGGCCGGCAAGACCAGTTCGACGCGCGCGCCGTTCGAGCCGCCGAACTTGAAGCTCTTGCCTTCGCTGGTGATATGCAGGGTGTCGCCCGTTTGCGCGACGCTGATCTTGCCCATCAGGCGCTTCTCGGCGCTGATCGTCAGGGACGGCACGGCGCCCTGGCGCAGCTTGATGCTGACCGCGCCGTCGAGCTTGACGCGCAGCACCGGCCCGTTCAGGGGACGGCTCTCCGTGAGCATTTCCTCGGCGCCCGCGGCGCGCAGGACGGCCAGCAGCGCCATCAACATCCAGCCCGATCGCAACAATTTTTTCATATCCACTTCCTCTGGTTCTGTGAGCCGCGGCGCAGCCGCCCCTCGCGGCCGCGCGGGCCGCGCCCCACTGTAGCAGCGGGCCATGCTTCCGGGCAATGCCTTGTGCACCATCATGACGCGGCGACACTACTATAGTCAGACGCCCCGCCGCGCCATCGCCCATTGCGACGAACTGCAAGCCGGGCGTGCCAGGCTGTGCATGGGCGGGGTGGACGGAGCGAGCTAGTCGGTCAGGCTGACATTGGCCGGCGTGCCGCAGGCCTGGCAGAAGCGCGCGAAGGCGCTCTTGCGGCTGCTGCATTTCCCGCATTGATCGAACAGGCCGATGCCGCAGTGCGGGCAAAAATCGATCAGGGGATTCTTCAGATCGACGCCGCGCTCGCAACCCGGGCAGACGCCCTTCTCCAGGCGCGCGACGGCGACGTCGTAGCGCAGGGTTTCGCGGCGCTGCGCGTCGGGCAAGGCCTCGGCGGCCTTTTGCCGCGCCAGGTAGCGGCGCAGCGAGACGATGGCTTGGCGGCCGATCACGCCGGTCAGCAGGATGCCGACGATGTAGCGCACATAGCCGCCGTAGCTGGGCAGATACGGCACCAGCTCGACGAAGAAGGCGAAGCCGGCGAAGAAAATGAAGCCCCAGACAAAGGGCCAGTAACTGCTCTTGCGCTGGCGCGCGAAGAGCCAGGCGGCCACCAGCAGCAAGGGCAAGGTGAGCATCAGGCGATACAGGAAGACGCGCAACTCCAGCGCCCGCTGTGCCTTGGCGTAGCCGACCTGGGCGGCCTCCTCCAGGCTCTGCATGCGCGCCCGCGCCTGCGACTGGGCCTGGGTGGCGTCCAGCAGCGCCTGCTGCTGCGCCTCGACCACCGCCAGCGCCTTGCGCTCGCTCGCCTTCAGGGCGTCCAGCGCGTGGGTGCGGGCGATCAGTTCCGGGTCTTGATCCGGATGGGCGGTCGCCTGGCGCGTGGCCAGCCAATTGCCGAAGGTCGAGCGGGCCGAGGCGGAATTGGCCTGCTCGACCTGGTGTTTCTGCTGCGCCTGCTCCAGGGCCTCGCGCGCGGCGCGGATGTTTTTCTCGGCGCGCTCCTCGGCCGCGCGCACCGGCGGCCCCTGGACCGGATCGACGAACTGTTCCAGCGTCAGATTCGGCTCGACGCCGCGCAGGCCGTCGACGACCTTGCCGCCCAGGCCGATCAGAAAAAACGCGAAGGCGAAGGCGACCAGCCACAAACCGCGCTGGAACCATTTTTCGGACAGGCGCAAGGCTTTGCTCATGAAGATTTCCTTTTCGTCGGGGGGAGGCGCGGCGCCGGCAAGGCATGGCCACGCGCATAATGTTGCAAAATACAGCATACTATACCCGAGCACGCCACCTTCGGGCGCCGCGAAATAAACGGGAGCAGCATGCAATCATTCGAACACCTCCATCTGCACACCGAACGACTGTCCCTGCGGCCGCTGCGCGCCGACGACGCCCAGGCGCTGTTCGATCTGTTCAGCGACACGGAGGTGGTGCGTTACTGGGGCGCGCCTTGGGCGCGGATCGACGCGGCGCACGAATTCATCGCCCAGGAGACGGCGGCGATGAGCGGCGGCAAACACATCCGCCTGGCCATCGAACTGAATGAAGGCGGCCAGTTCATCGGCGTCTGCAATCTGTTCAATATCGTGGCGCCGTCCAAGCGCGCCGAAGTCGGCTACTGCCTGGCCCGCAAGGCCTGGCGCCAGGGTTACATCAGCGAAGCCTTGACCGCCCTGCTCGGCCACGGCTTCGGCGCAATGGAACTGAACCGCATCGAAGCGGACATCGATCCGCGCAACGAGGCGTCGGCGAAGAGCCTGGAACGGCTGGGCTTTACGCGCGAGGGCTATCTGGCCGAGCGCTGGATCGTCAATGGCGCGAGTTCGGATTCGGTGCTCTACGGCCAGTTGCGCAGCCGCTGGATGGCGCGCCCATGAAAAAACCGCCGGGCTTGCGCGCTGGCGGTTTTTCCGGCCTTGCCGGGCGGGCGCGGCGGCCCGGCGCTTAGAACTCTTCCCAGTCGCCGTCGGACTTGGCCGGCGCGGCGATCTTCCTC
>JANXSQ010000025.1 GCA_025356595.1 Janthinobacterium sp.
CGCTCAAGCGACTGCGCGAGAGGTTGGTGCTCGACCTGAAAGCGCAGCGACCCGGACGAAAATTCGACCGGGTCGTTAAAGCGGTGGCACAACGATATCCAGAGAAACGGCTAACCAAGAAAGCTTAACTTAGCGGCATTAACGACAGGCGTTGTTTTTCCACCCGCCATTCACCGCCGGCGCCGTGGATGGCCGACGCGCCGGCGTAATGGTCCTCGCTTTGTTTGAACAGCGGCAGCACCCGCTCCCAGCCCCAGGACGGATCGCCCGTCACCTCGGCCCAACGCTCATAATCGGCGGCCTGGCCGCGCATATAAATCATGCCGTTGATGGAGGAACTGCCGCCCAATACCTTGCCGCGCGGGTAAATCAAACTGCGCCCGCCCAGGCCGGGGTCCGGCTCGGTATTGAACAACCAGTCGGTGCGCGGATTGCCGATGCAGTGCAGATAACCGACGGGGATATGAATCCACACATAATCGTCCTTGCCGCCCGCTTCGATCAGCAAGACCGTGGCGTTTTTATCGCGCGTCAGGCGGTTCGCCAGTACGCAACCAGCGGTGCCGCCGCCAACAATAATGTAATCGTATTGTCCCGCCGATTCCAAAGCAGCTCCTTCAGGGTGAATGATAGAGCTGTCGCGCGGCCGGCGATTATTGCGCCGCCGCCTTCCATTCCGCGACCAGGGTTTGCACCAATTGCGCGGCCGGCATGCCACGGGCAAGACTAACACCGGTGCCGGCCCACAGCGACATGAATTCCGTATCGCCCGCCTTGGCGCCGGCCGCGCGTATCACGCCGGTGAGCGCGTTTTGCACCGGATAGGCCGGCACTTGCGATTCCAGCGGCTCCATGATGTCCATGAAACGGTTCACCAGACCGCGCGCATAACGGCCGGAAAAGGCCCGCGTCAGCCGGGTCGGATGATCGCCGGCGTTCAGCAGACGCTGTTTGTAGGCGGGATGGATGCCCGCTTCATCGCTGACCAGGAAAGCCGTGCCCATTTGCACGGCGGAGGCGCCCAGCGCCAGCAATCGGGCGATGTCGGCGCCGCGCATGATGCCGCCGGCGGATATCACGGGAATGTTCAGCGCCGCCACCATCTGCGTCAACAATTCGGCCGTG
Organism: Janthinobacterium sp.; assembly: GCA_025356595.1. Lineage (GTDB taxonomy): Bacteria > Pseudomonadota > Gammaproteobacteria > Burkholderiales > Burkholderiaceae_D > Janthinobacterium. The sequence continues at coordinate 1,126 of JANXSQ010000025.1, forward strand.
GCCAGCGTGGCATCCTCCTGCGGACCGAGGAAAGTGCCCCGATGCCCGCCCGATTCGACGCCCGAAGCGATCACCGCGTCGGCGCCCACGGCTTGCCAGGCCAACCCTTCCGCCACCGTCGTCACGGTGCCGATGACGAAGATGCCGGCCGCGTGCAGTCTTTCCACATGCGCGACGTTCAAAATGCCAAAGGTAAAGCTGGCGACGGCGGGGGCGGCGGCCACCAGCACATCAAATTGCGCCTCGAAATCCTCGCACCACTTGGTCGGCAGCGGCAATTCCTGCCAGCCCAGCGAAGACCAGACGGGCTTGAGCAACTCGGCGGCCCGCGCCACCACCTCGGCGGACGGCTGCGGCGTCTTCTGGATGAACAAATTCAGGGCGAAGGGTTGCGTTGTCAGCGCGCGGACGCGGGCGATCTGCGTCTGCATGACTTCGGGCGTGAGCAGGGAGAGAGCCAGGGAACCCAGGCCGCCGGCATTCGACACGGCGGCGACCAGTTCGGGCGTACTGGCGCCGCCGGCCATCGGCCCCTGGATGATGGGATAGGAAAAATATGCATGCAAATTCATCTGCGGCCTCCAAAATCAAGAATAGGAAGATTACCAGATCGGTAAGCGACGGTCTGCAAAACCAGCGTTTACGCCCTGTTTGCCATGTGGATAAGTCTATGGATATCCACAGGTACGGTTTGTGGGTAAGGAAAATTTTTTTTGGACGATTTTTTTTGTCCAGAAACAGTTCCTCGCTCATACAGGAGGTACACAGCAGTTATGAAACTTCCAAGCGCTTGATTTTAAGCGAAAATATGCACTTATCCACAGAAAAGTGACTGCGTTAACAACTACTACTATACATATATTTAGACCTTTCAAAGTAAACCGACGTCGGCTAAAAAAAAAGCACCCTCCTTCGTGACGTCCACAACCGCAGAGCCTGGAGAAGACAAGGCAGCATGCTTGTAGACGATTGAAGCGATTTGCAAAACCGTCGAGCATCTTCGTCGCGCCGACAACACGAACAGCGAGCCGCTGACCTGGTCAACTACGGTTCGCTGGAGAGTTCGCTAGCGCAAGCTGTGACGCGAACTGGCCACAGATCCATTGGATCAGACCCGACGCTTCGCGAATTTTTTTTGATGACAGCAGACGTGGCACCTCAGCCCGAGCTTGCTAGCCGTTTTTTTTCGTTGAAGAGCGTTCGGAGGGCTGGAGAAGAGAAATCTGACTGAAAAACACGGCGGGTGGACCAGAGCCAAGCCAAAAATGGCACTTCAGGCCACAAAACCGCCGGTTTTTGTCCCTGGCCAGCATCGTCTGTGGATAAGTCACTTGATATCCACAGGATGACTTGTGGGTAAGCCCGAAGTTATCCAGGAGTCGCAATTTTATACAGATTTGCTCCTGAAGAGATACAGCGATTATTCAGGCCTTATTTTTGAGCTAAACCACTGATTTTTAAGAAAAATAGTGACTTATCCACAGAAAAACCGACGTTTACTATTACTACTATTTTTATATAAACCTCTTGTAAACCAATAAAAAAAAGAAGCCGGCGGAAGTTTGAAAAAAAAAAAACCCGAGCTCCAAAAAAAATTTCCATGTTCAAGAAGCTTTCTGAAAAACGTCTTCAGAAATCCGCAGAGCCGACCATCGAACCCCACGAACCCGAATCTGACACTCGCGTCTCAGCCGATCGCCCGTCAACGCGGTGCTGAACTTGAGCATGGAAAGTCGAAAAATTGCTGGTTTTGCATTGAAAAGCCCGTTTTTCGCAATCGTCTGTGGATAAGTGCTTGCATATCCACAGGATGAGATGTGGGAAAAGTCTCTCTTTATCCACAGGATTTTTTTTATCCAACATTCGTCCTGTCTGGATACAATACTTGTGCAATGCGTTTTTTGGACGCTAAGTTGATGATTTTGCAGGCGTTAACCGACTTATCCACAAAAAAACACGCGTTTACTATCACTACTATTTTTATTTATATACCTTATATAAAAGAGCTATGCAGCGCAGTGCAGTGGATATTCCCTTCAAGGCAGGCAGAAAACCTCCAGAAACAGAGAGCAAAAACATGAATTCGAGCAAAAAACCGCGTTTGGGACTGATCAGCGCGCTTGTTGAAGAACAGGAAGGGCTGGTAGAAGCCATGGAAGGCCCCTACAAGCTCACGCACGGCATGCGTGACTTCACCCTAGGGAAGCTGTGGGGAAACGACGCTGTGTGCGTTCTGTCGCGTATTGGCAAGGTTGCGGCGGCCATGACGGCCGCGATGCTTGTGGAAAAGTTCGAAGTTACCCACATCGTTTTCACCGGCGTGGCCGGAAGCGCCGACTTTGGCGTGCGGGTTGGGGATATCGTCGTCGCCGAATCACTGGTTCAGCACGATATGGACGCGCGCCCCCTGTTTCCGCGCTTCGAGGTGCCCTTGACGGGTTTGTCGCGCTTTCCGTCCGATCAGGCGCTGAGCGGGCAGGTGACGGCCGCCGCGCAGGATTTCATCGCCAACGATCTGGAAAACGTCTTCAGCACCGCGACAGTGAAGCAATTCGGCCTGGCGGGAGCGCGCGTGCACAGGGGACTGATCGGCAGCGGCGACCAGTTTATCCACAGCCGGGCGCAACTGGGCCTGCTCAAGGAGGCCTTGCCGGACTTGTTGGCGGTGGAGATGGAGGGCGCTGCGGTGGCGCAGGTGTGTTTCGAGCTGGGCATTCCGTATGCGGTGATACGGACGATTTCGGATAACGCGAATGAGGGGGCGGCGGTGGACTTTATGCGTTTTGTGCGGACTGTCGCTTCACCGTATGCGTTTCATGTCGTAAAACGCTGGTGCGAGCGCTTGGCGTAGGGAAAGCCAAGCGCCCGGGACAAGGGGCGGATCCGCTGGATCCGCCCCCAAACTTACGATTTTGCTTTAAGCACCCAGGGTCATCAGGCTGGCGTTGCCGCCGGCCGCCGTGGTGTTGATGCACAGAGCCCGCTCAGCGACCAGACGCCACAAGGGGATGCCCCCCTCTTCCGTGGTCTCTATCGTGCCCACCAAGGCCCCTTTGCGGGCCGCCAGCAGCGGTTTGACTTGCTTGGCCAGACTCGGCTCGATCATTGCGATCTGGAAATCATGCTCGCAGTCTTCCACGCTCGCCACCGATTGGATGCGATCCTTGACCGCCGCCGGCAAGTCCGCCGGGATCAGGGCCGCCGACGCGGCCAGTACCAGGGCCTTGTTGCCGGTCGCCAGGGCGGCGGCGATCTGGTTCAGCAGCACGCCCAGCGAGGACGCCGCGCAGACCACCGCGCCGCGGGCGACGAAGCTGAGCGTGTTGCGCTCGCCCGTCGGTCCAGGCAAGACCATGGTATTGCCAAGCAAGGTTGTGCGGGCGTACTCGCCGGCCAGCTTTTCGACGCCGTGGTGGCCGTGGGTCTTGGCCCAGACCGTCAAGGCGTCCAGCGCCGGCGTGGCCAGGCGTTCATGCTGCGCGCATGGCGGGGCGTTGCGTTGCAGGCGTTTCAGGTACAGGGGACCGCCGGCTTTCGGCCCGGTGCCCGACTTGCCTTCGCCACCGAAGGGTTGCACGCCGACGACGGCGCCGACGATGTTGCGGTTGACGTAGATGTTGCCGACGTGGGCGCGGCTGGAGATGAAGTCTATCGTTTCATCGATGCGCGAATGGATGCCCAGGGTCAGGCCGAAGCCGCTGGCGTTGATTTCCTCTATCAACTGCGGCAAGGCGGCGCGCTTGTAGCGGATCACGTGCAGGACCGGGCCGAACACTTCCTGCGTCAATTCCGACAGGGCCTTGATTTCCAGCACGGTCGGGGCGACGAAGGTGCCGTTCAGGGCCGGCAGGTCGAGCGAGAAGTGCTGCAGCGCCGTGGCCTTCATCTTGTTGATGTGGGCCAGCAGGTTGCGCTGCGCCTCGGTGTCGATGACGGGGCCGATATCGGTGGCCAGGCGGTCCGGGTTGCCGACGCGCAGTTCCTGCATCGCGCCCTTCAGCATCTTGATGGTCTTGTCGGCGATTTCCGTTTGCAGGAACAGCACGCGCAGGGCCGAGCAGCGCTGGCCGGCGCTGTCGAAGGCGGACGAGATGGCGTCCTGCACCACTTGCTCGGGCAGGGCGGAGGAGTCGACGATGAGCGCGTTCTGGCCGCCCGTTTCGGCGATCAGCGGAATGTCCTGGCCTTCGGCGACCGAGCGCTTGACCAGGGTCTGGTTGATCAGTTGCGCCACTTCGGTCGAGCCGGTGAAGATGACGCCCTTGACGCGGGCGTCGGCGCACAGGCCGGCGCCGACCACTTCGCCGCGGCCGGGCAGGAATTGCAGAGCGCCGCGCGGGATGCCCGCCTCGTGCAGCAGTTCGACGGCGCGGTGGGCGATCAGCGGCGTTTGCTCGGCCGGCTTGGCCAGCACGACGTTACCGGCCGCCAGGGCGGCGCCGATCTGGCCGGTGAAGATGGCCAGCGGGAAGTTCCACGGGCTGATGCAGGTGACGGGGCCGAGCGCCAGGGTGTTCGGCGCGCCGCGCACCTGCGCCGCGTAATAGCGCAGGAAATCGACCGCCTCGCGCACTTCGGCGATGGCGTTCGGCAGCGACTTGCCCGCTTCGCGGATGGCCAGGGCCATCAATTCCAGGCGGTGGGTCTCGAACAGCTCGGCGGCGCGGTCCAGCGCGTCGGCGCGCAGCGCCGGTTGCGTGGCCTGCCAGTCCAGCGCGTAGGCGGCGGCGCCGTCCAGGGCGCTTGCCACATCGGCGGCGTTCGCTTCGACGACCTCGCCGACGACATCGTCGAGGCGGGCCGGATTGCGGATGGGCTGCGCGGCGGCGTCGACGCTCAGGGGCGCGTCGATCAGGGGCGCGGCTTTCCAGCTGCGCGGGGCGGCCAGCGCGGCGGACACTTCGCGCAGCACGTCCTCATTCGACAGGTCGATGCCGGACGAGTTCTTGCGCTCGGCGCCGAACATGTCGAGCGGCAGCACGATGCCCGGATGCGGCACGCCGCCCTGCTCGCGGGCCGCATCGAAGGGATCGGTGATCAGCGATTCGATGGCGATCTTCTCGTCGACGATCTGGTTCACGAAGGACGAGTTGGCGCCGTTTTCCAGCAGGCGCCGCACCAGGTAGGCGAGCAGGGTTTCGTGCGAGCCGACCGGGGCGTAGATGCGGCAAGGCTTGTCCAGGTTGGCGGCGCCGACGACCTGGTCGTACAGGGTTTCGCCCATGCCGTGCAGGCACTGGAATTCATAGTCGCTGACGCCGTCCTGCTTGGCCCAGGTGTAGATGACGGCCAGGGTTTGCGCGTTGTGGGTGGCGAATTGTGGATAGATCAGGCCGTTCGCGCCCAGCAGTTTCTTGGCGCAGACGAGGTAGGAGACGTCGGTGTAGACCTTGCGCGTGTAGACCGGGTAGCCGCTCATGCCGTCCACCTGACCGCGTTTGATCTCCGCGTCCCAATACGCGCCCTTGACCAGGCGCACCATGAACTTGCGGCCGCTGCGCTTGGCCAGGTCGACCAGGTAGTCGATCACGAAGGGGCAGCGCTTCTGGTAGGCCTGCACCACGAAGCCGATGCCGTCGAAGCCGGCCAGCGCGGGGTCGAAGGCCATCGCCTCCATCAGGTCGAGCGAGATGTCGAGGCGGTCGGCTTCCTCGGCGTCGATATTGAGGCCGATGTTGTAGTGCTTGGCCAGCAGCACCAGGCTGCGCACGCGCGGCAGCAGTTCTGCCATCACGCGCGCGTGCTGGGCGCGGCTGTAGCGCGGGTGCAGCGCCGACAATTTCACCGAGATGCCGGGGCCGTCCTTGATGCCGCGGCCGTC
>JANXSQ010000389.1 GCA_025356595.1 Janthinobacterium sp.
CCGGGGCGCCGCGCGCATGCCGCGCCCGCCGCCCCGGCATCGGCGGGCTCTTGTGTTCATTCGCTTTGCGCGCCGCGCTTGCGCCTTCTTTGACGGGATGGATCATGAAATCTGCCGCCCTCGCCGTTTTGCTGTTGACCAACTCCGCCTGCGCCAACGGACTCGACGACCTGAAGGCGGCGCTGGCGCCGCTGCAGGGCCAGGGCGCGCTGCGCGGCGTCTACGAGGCGCGCGAGCAGAAGACCGACCAGGAAAAGGCCGGCGCCAAGCCGGAGCTGGTGCAGTTGTCGGCCCAGGTCGAGGACGACGCCGCCGGTCTGCAGCTGCGCTGGGACCGCGCCCTGCTGAAGCGCGCCGCCGAGGAGGCCGCCAAGGGCGGGCGGCGCAACGAGGTGCTGACGCGGGCCATCAGCGCCAACTCCGGCATGCGCGTCGCGGCCAGCGTCAACTACGCCCCCAAGCTGCTGCAGATGCTGGCCAACAGCCAGTTGACGCTGGAGCGCGCCGACACCTGGCAGGGCAAGCCGGCGCGCCTGCTGGAATTGAAGCTCGCGCCGCCGCTCGAGTCCGACGACAAGATCAAGGTCAAGGAAAGCACCCATCTGGCGCAGGTCTGGCTGGACGCCGACGGCACGCCGCTGGGCGCCACGCTGAGCCAGAAAATCCGCCTCAGCGTGATGGTGTTCCTGTCCATGGAGCGGGCCAGCAGGGACGAGCTGTCCTTCATCGTCCAGGCCAACCGCCTGGTGTTGCTGCGCCACGAGGAGCAGGGCAGTGAAAAGAACAGCGCCGGCGAGAGCGTGTTCCGCAATCTGTACACCTTCACGCCGAAAGGCTGAGTGCGCTGTCGCGCCCCGCCTTGGCGCGCCTGCAACGGTCTGGCCCCGAAAGCGTGCGACCACGCAGCCCCTTGCTAAATATATTATTGCCCGTCAACAAAATTCCGTATAATCGAAAGCACCAGACACCTCACTTTGGCGTCCCCTCCCGTGCCCAGACCCGCACCCGGGGCGGCGCCGGAGCGCGCACCATTGCGCCGCCCCTTTCGCGGCAACCGCACCATGGCGGCCATGACTTGTCGCCGAGCTGCGCAGCCGCGCCGCCGCGATGCGCCCGCCCCACGGCGGAGCGGGCATGGCCATACCAGACCGGCAGCTTACGCCAGCCGGCGATCGATAACACGCACCTTCACACCAGGGGACACCATGAGCTCAATGCAGCAAGAAGTCGACGAACGCACCAATCTGACCGGCAACAACAAGTTCGAGCTGTTCTTGTTCCGGCTCGGCACCAGCGAGAACTCGACCCAGCGCGAGCTGTTCGGCATCAACGTCTTCAAGGTCCGCGAGATCATGGAGATGCCACAGGTGACGGCGGTGGCCGGCTCGCACCCGCACATGCTGGGCGTGGTCAACATCCGCGGCCAGATCGTGCCGGTGATCGATTTGCCGATGGCCGTCGGCTGCACGGCCAGCAACGGCCTGCGCATCCTGATGGTGACCGAATTCGCCCGCTCCACGCAGGCCTTCGCGGTCGAGGAGGTCGACGAGATCGTGCGCCTGGAATGGAACCAGGTGCTGTCGGCCGAGCAGACCGTCGGCGGCGGCCTGATCACCAGCATCGCCCGCCTCGACGGCGACACCGACAAGACGCGCCTGGCGCAAGTGCTCGACGTCGAGCAGATCCTGCGCAATGTGCTGCCCTCGGGCGATCCGGACGTCGACAAGTCCAGCATCGGCCCGACCGTCAAGCTGCCGACCGGCTCGGTGATCCTGGCCGCCGACGATTCCTCGCTGGCGCGCTCCCTGATCGAACAGGGCCTGACGGCGATGGGCACGCCCTTCATCATGACCAAGACCGGCAAGGAAGCCTGGGAAAAGCTGCAGGCCATGACGGAGCAGGCCAAGGCCGAGGGCAAGACCATCCAGGACAAGGTGGCGCTGGTGCTGACCGATCTGGAAATGCCCGAGATGGACGGCTTCACGCTGACGCGCAACATCAAGACCGACGCCCGCTTCACCGGCATTCCGGTGGTGATCCACTCCTCGCTGACGGGGACCACCAACGAAGACCACGTCAAGGGCGTGGGCGCGGACGCCTATGTGGCCAAATTCGTCGCCGCCGAACTGGCCGCGACGATCCGCAAGGTGCTCGCCAAATAAACGCACGTACGTAAAAAAGCCGGCTTCGGACCCTGTGGTCCGAAGCCGGCTTTTTTTATGCGCGTCTTCCGTCCTAGGCGAGGTAGGCCGGCTCGGCGCGGCCCGCCACAGCGACGCGCAGCGACAGGACGCAGCCCGACAGCGGGTGGGCCGCCAGTTCCTCGGCGGAACGCTTGTAGCTGGCGCTGGTGATGTACAGGGTGCGCAGGTCGGCGCCGCCGAAGGCCAGCATGGTCGGGCAGCGCACCGGCAACGCGATCTCGTCGAGCACGACGCCGTCCGGCGAGATGCACAGGATGCGGCCGCCCTCGAACATGGCGCACCAGTAGTTGCCGGCGCTGTCGACGGCGGCGCCGTCCGGCCGGCCGCCGTAGTTGTTCGCCTTGTCGCTGGAGAAGCGCATGAAGGGCGTCTCGTCCGAGACGGCGCCGTTGGTGGCGTCGAAATGGTAGCGGTCGATGCGGTGGGTGGTGGTGTCGGCGTGGTACAGGGTGCGCTGGTCGGGGCTGAAGCCGAGGCCGTTCGACACCGTCATGCCGCCCGACCAGACCAGGCGCGTCCGGCCTTTTTCCAGGCAAAACATCTGCGCCGCCTGCAGGTCGCGCGGCTCGTAGATGGTGCCGACCCAGAAGCGCCCGGCGCCGTCGGTGCGGCCGTCGTTGAAGCGCGTCGTCGCCGTGTCGTAGGGCGCCGGCGCGATCGGCGTCAGCGCGCCGCCGGCGGTGTCGAGCAGGGCGAAGCCGCTGCGCAGGGCGACCAGCAGGCCGCCGGCCGTGTGCGCCAGCGCCGACGGCTCCGAGTCCATGCGCCACTCGCGGTGCGCGCCGCTGGCCGGGTCGAGGCGGTGCACGGCCCGCCCTTCGATGTCGACCCAGTACAGGGCCTGTTCCTCGGGGTGCCAGAGCGGGCATTCGCCCACCTGCATGGCGCCGGCGTAGGCTACTTCGATCGGCTGTGTCGTCATGTTTTTTCCTTGTGCGTGAATGGGGCCGCCTCAGTCTCTCAGTAGGCCGCTTTGGCGGCCTTGGCCAGGGCGATCAGGCCGTTGGTCGAGCTGTCGTGGCGCTGCGGAAGGGCGGCGCCCGCCAGTTCGGCCTGGATGTTCTTGGCCAGCACCTTACCCAGTTCCACGCCCCACTGGTCGAAGCTGTTGACGTCCCACAGCACGCCCTGGACGAAGGTCTTGTGCTCGTACAGGGCGATCAGGGCGCCCAGCGCCGCCGGGGTCAGCTGGTCCATCAAAATCGTGTTGCTGGGGCGGTTGCCGGGGAAGGTCTTGTGCGGCACCAGCGCCTCGATCCGTTCGGCGGCCATGCCCTCGGCTTGCAGGTCGGCGCGCACTTCGTCGCCGCTCTTGCCGCTCATGAAGGCTTCCGATTGGGCGAAACAGTTCGCCAGCAGCGCGTCGTGGTGGCCGGGCAGGTCGTGGGTCGGGCGCAGCGCGGCGATGAAGTCGATCGGCGTCACGTCGCTGCCCTGGTGCAGGAGCTGGAAGTAGGCGTGCTGGGCGTTGGTGCCGCACTCGCCCCAGACCACCGGGCAGGTCGGCGTGTCGACGGCGGCGCCGCCCTTGGTGACGCGCTTGCCGTTGCTTTCCATGTCGAGTTGCTGCAGGTAGGCGGGGAAGCGCGCCAGGTCCTGGTGGTAGGGCGCGATCGACAGCGAGGCGCAGTCGAGGAACTGGCGGTTCCAGAAGCCGACCAGGGCCAGCAGCACCGGCATGTTGCGCTCCAGCGGAGTGTGGCGGAAATGCAGGTCCATGGCGTGCGCGCCGGCCAGGAAGTCGCTGAAGTATTCGAAGCCGACGGCCAGCGCCACGGCCAGGCCGATCGAGGACCAGACCGAATAGCGCCCGCCCACCCAGTCCCAGAAGGGGAACATGTTTTCCGGTGCGATGCCGAAGGCGACGATCGCCTCTTCATTGGTGGAGACGGCGACGAAGTGGCGCGCCAGGTCGGCCTCTTCGCCCTCGAGCAGGAACCAGGCGCGCGCCGTGTTGGCGTTGAGCATGGTCTCGCTGGTGACGAAGGTCTTCGAGGCGATGATGAACAGCGTCGTCTCCGGATCGACCTTGGCGAGCACCGCCTCCATGTCGTGGCCGTCGACGTTGGAGACGAAGTGCATCTCCAGGCCCGGATTGGCGTAGGAGCGCAGCGCCAGGCAGGCCATCTTCGGCCCCAGGTCGGAGCCGCCGATGCCGATGTTGACGACGTCGCAGATCGCCTTGCCGGTGTAACCCAGCCAACTGCCGTTGCGCACTTGCGCCGTGAAGTCCTTCATGCGATCGAGCACGGCGTGCACGTCGCCGTTGATATCCTGGCCGTCCACCTGCAGGGCGCTGCCGCGCGGCGCGCGCAGGGCCGTGTGCAGCACCGCGCGGTCCTCCGTCAGATTGATGCGGGCGCCGGCGAACATGGCGTCGCGCTGCGCCTCGACGCCGCGCTCGCGCGCCAGGTCCGTCAGCAGGCCGAGCGTGCCGGCGTCGACGCGGTTCTTGGAAAAGTCCAGCATCAGGCCGGCGCCCTCGGCCGTGAATTGGCGGAAGCGTTGCGGATTGTCGGCGAACAACTGGCGCATCTGCCAGTGGCGGGCCTCGGCGGCGTGCGCCTGCAGGGCCTGGAAACCGGCGGTGGCGGTGAGCATGGTGGTGGGAGCGGTCTGGCGCATATGGGTCGGCGTCGTTGAGTGTCTGGTTGGGAAGCGAAAACGGCGGCAATTCGGGCCGCGCGGCCTTATATTATTTAACTATACATGAAAAAGCGGTAATTTCACTACAGTTTGACGCGGCGCAGGCTTTTCGCCACGCTCTTTGACGCCGTCCGCCCGCCGCCTTGCCCTCTGCGGCCGGCCGCGCGCCAGAGCTGCTCCGCCGGCGCGCGGTGGCGCGCCCCTTGCGTTTTAGGGGGAAGTGTAGCAAGCTGACTCAGAAAAGCGCGATCGCATTTACGTTTTGTAGTAAAATTTCACGAAATACATTTATAAGGAAGCCACCATGGCGCTGCATCCCGTAGTCGAATCCGTAACAGCGCGCATTATCGAGCGCAGCCGTCCTTCGCGCGGCGCCTACCTGGCGCACCTGGAAGCGGCGCGCGTCAAGGGCGTGCAGCGCGGCGCCCTCTCGTGCACCAATCTGGCGCACGGTTTCGCCGCCTTCCCCGTCAACGACAAGCTGGCGCTGAAGGAATACAAGAAGCCCTCGGTGGCCATCGTCTCCTCGTACAACGACATGCTGTCGGCGCACCAGCCCTTCGAGCGCTTCCCGGCCATCATCAAGGACGCCGTGCGCAAGGTCGGCGCGGTGGCGCAATTCGCCGGCGGCGTGCCGGCCATGTGCGACGGCGTCACCCAGGGGCAGCCGGGCATGGAGCTGTCGCTGTTCTCGCGCGACGCCATCGCCATGGGCACCGCCGTCGCGCTGTCGCACAATATGTTCGACGCCGCCCTGTACTTGGGTGTGTGCGACAAGATCGTGCCGGGCCTGCTGATCGGCGCGCTGCATTTCGGCCACCTGCCGGCGGTCTTCGTGCCGGCCGGGCCGATGACCTCGGGCCTGTCGAACCAGGACAAGGCCAAGGTGCGCCAGTTGTACGCGCAGGGCAAGGCGACGCGCGAGGAATTGCTCGAAGGCGAGTCGAAGTCCTACCACGGCGCCGGCACCTGCACCTTCTACGGCACCGCCAACAGCAACCAGATGCTGATGGAGGTGATGGGCCTGCACCTGCCGGGCGCCGCCTTCATCACGCCCAACACGCCGCTGCGCGACGCCCTGACCGCCGCCGCCGCCCAGCGCGCCGCCCTCATCACGGCGCAGAGCGACAACTATCTGCCGGTCGGCCATGTGGTCGACGAGAAATGCATCGTCAACGCCGTCGTCGGCCTGCTCGCCACGGGCGGCTCGACCAACCACACCCTGCACCTGGTGGCCATCGCCAAGGCGGCCGGCGTGGTCATCGACTGGGACGATTTCAACGAGCTGTCGGCCATCGTGCCGATGTTGACGCGCATCTACCCGAACGGCGACGCCGACGTGAACCATTTCCACGCCGCCGGCGGCACCGGTTTCCTGATCCGCGAACTGCTCGACGCCGGCCTGCTGCACGAGGACGTCACGACCATCCTCGGCAAGGGCCTGCGCGCGCATTGCGCCGAGCCCTTCCTGGACGGCGAGGGCGTGGTCTGGAGGGACGCGCCGCTGCACAGCGCCGACGAGAACGTGCTGCGCACGGCCGGCGCGCCGTTCGCGCCGGACGGCGGCATGGTGCTGGTGAAGGGCAACCTGGGGCGCGCCGTGATGAAGGTCTCGGCCGTCAAGCCGCAGCACCGCACCGTCGAGGCGCCGGCCCTGGTCTTCAATTCGCAGGAAGAATTCATGAAGGCCTACAAGGCCGGCAAGCTGGACCGCGACTTCGTCGCCGTGCTGCGCTTCCAGGGTCCGCGCGCCAACGGCATGCCGGAGCTGCACGCCCTGACGCCGGCGCTGGCCAATCTGCAGGACGCCGGCCGGCGCGTCGCCCTGGTCACCGACGGGCGCATGTCGGGCGCCTCGGGCAAGGTGCCGGCGGCCATCCACGTCTCGCCGGAAATCCTCGCCGGCGGTCCGCTCGGCCTGGTGCGCGACGGCGACGTCATCCGCGTCGACGCTTTTACCGGCACGCTCGAGGCGCTGGTGCCGGCCGACGTCTGGAGCGCGCGCGCCCTGGCGCAGGCCGACATGTCGCCGAACCACATCGGCATGGGCCGCGAATTGTTCGCCATGTTCCGTTCCACCGTCAGCGCCGCGGAGGAGGGGGCCACCACCTTCTCGCTGCCGTCGCCGATTCCCACCACCGTTGCCCTGCATGACGCCGACGCCATCGTCGAAGACTTGCCGGGATCCGATGAAGACTTACTGATAAAGAAACCATTATGACGATGACCCTGCTGGAAATTATGCGTACCTCGAGCGTGATCCCCGTGATCGCGATCGACGATCCCGAACACGCCGTGCCGCTGGCGCGCGCGCTGGTGGCGGGCGGCATCCGCGTGCTGGAGGTGACCCTGCGCACCCGGCACGGCCTGGCGGCGATCCGCGCCATGAGCGCCGTGCCGGGCGCCATCGTCGGCGTCGGCACCCTGACGGCGCCCGAGGAATTCGCCGCCGCGCGCGACGCCGGCGCCGTCTTCGGCGTCTCGCCGGGCCTGACCGACGCCCTGATCGGCGCGGCGAAAAGCAGCGGCCTGCCCCTGCTGCCGGGCGTGATGACGCCGGGCGAGGTGATGTCCGCGCGCGAGCACGGCTTCCGCCAACTGAAGCTGTTCCCGGCCGTGCCGGCCGGCGGCGTCGGCATGCTCAACGCCATCTACGGCCCGCTGCCCGACATCACCTTCTGCCCGACCGGCGGCATCTCGCAGGAAACGGCCGCGCAATTCCTGGCGTGCAAGAACGTGGCCTGCGTCGGCGGTTCGTGGTTGACGCCGAAAGACGCCATCCTGGCCGGCAACTGGGACCGCATCACCGAGTTGGCCAAGGCGGCCAGCGGCCTGCGCTCGGCGTAAACCGGCGCGGGGCGGCGGACACGGCAAGCGTGTCCTCCGCCCCCCCCGCGCAAGCGTGGTCGCCCCCAACGACGGCGTCAGATTTTCCCATGCGTGCCGCTCGGCACGTCGAATGGCATCCCCCACCGCTGCGGCCAGCTTTGGCCAGTTGTTCCCTGTATTGAGCAGACGGCCGCCTTTGCGCGCGATTATCCGCGCGGCGAGCGCCGTGATCCCGTTCCGCCCGCCGCAAAATACATTCCCCGTGCGCGCCGCTGTTACTTGATGCACACCGCCCGCACCATCTTGATGTCCGTGATGCCCAGCAGGGTTTTCTCGATACCGTCCATTTTCAAGGTCAGCATGCCGTCTTCCAGCGCCGCCGCCAGCAGTTGCGCGACCCGGCTGTGCTCCTGCAGCAGCTTCTTCACCTTGTCGCTGCCCAGCATCAGTTCGTGCAGGCCGACCCGGCCCCGGTAGCCCTTGTTGCACTGCTTGCAGCCGACCGCCCGGTACAGGGTGAACTTGCCGTCGGCGCCGGCGTAGCGCGCGGTCCAGCCGGCCAGCACGGCGGCACGGCCGGCCGCCGCGTCCTGGATGAAGCTCGCCGTGTTCAGCAGTTCTTCGCAAAACTCCGTCAGCAGCAATTCGATTTCAAGCCGCTCCGGGTGGTAGGCCTCTTTGCAGCTGGCGCACAGGCGCTTGGCCAGCCGCTGCGCCAGGATGCCGAGCAGGGCGTCGGCGAAGTTGAACGGGTCCATGCCCATGTCGAGCAGGCGTACGATCGACTCCGGCGCGCTGTTGGTGTGCAGCGTGGCGAACACCAGGTGGCCCGTGAGCGAGGCTTCGATGCCCATCGCGACGGTTTCCTTGTCGCGCATTTCACCGACCATGATGATGTCCGGGTCGGCCCGCAGAAAGGCCCGCATCACGGTGGCGAAGTCAAGTCCCGCCTTGCGGTTGACCTGTACCTGGCGCAAGCCCCTTTGCGTGATTTCGACCGGATCTTCGACGGTCCAGATTTTGGTGTCGGGCGTGTTCAGGTAGCTCAGCACGGAATGCAGCGTGGTGGTCTTGCCGGAACCGGTCGGGCCGCAGACGAAGAACAGGCCGTACGGTTTTTCAATCGCGCCGCGCAGGCGATCCAGGTTGAACGGCAGCACACCCAGTTTGTCGAGCGGGATCGGTTCGCCCGCCGCCAGGATCCGCATCACGATGTCTTCCACGCCGCCGGAGGACGGAATGGTCGCCACCCGCAGTTCGATGTCGAGCGGGCCGTATTTCTTGAATTTGATTTTGCCGTCCTGCGGTTTGCGCCGCTCGGAGATGTCGAGGTCGCACATGATCTTCACGCGCGCCACCAGCGCGCTGCGGTAGCTGGCCGGAATTTCGATATACGGCACCAGCGTGCCGTCCTTGCGGAAACGGATGCCGGTCTTGCCCTTGCCCGGCAGCGGTTCGATGTGGATGTCCGACACGCCCTGGCGGTAGGCATCGACGATGATTTTGTTGACCAGTTTGACCAGTTCATTCTCGACCGCCTCGGAGACTTCGCCCGAGACCTCGCCTTCCTCTTCGTCCAGCATGCTGGACAGCAGGTCGCCGACGCTGCCCGAATCGCCGGCGGCGCCAAAGAATTGTTCCACGGTCTGGGCGAATTCGCGGTTGCTGCTGACGCGGAACACGATTTTCGATTTCGGGAAAATCTGGTTGACGATCTTGGTCTGGCCGACCCGTTCGGGATCGAGCGCCAGCACCACCAGGCCATCCTTGCCCTCTTCCAGCGGCAGCCAGGCGTTTTCTTCGACATACTGGCGTTTAAGGTTCTTCAGCAGGTCGAGCGGGCGGATGCGGTCCTGCTTGAAGGTCTCATACGGCACGCTGAAAAATTTTGACAGCGCCTGGCCGATCGCGGCCAGCGGCACCTGGAATTGCGTCAGTAGCACGTCCTCGATGTCGAGCGCATTCTTGCGCGCCGAACTCGTCGCCAGTTCCAGTTCGGCGCCGGCCAGCAGCGCTTCCGTCACCAGCGCGTCGTATTTGGTGCGCACCAGTTGCGGTGGTTTCAGGCGCTGGCTGAAGGCGACGGACAGCGTGGCGCACAGCTCCTTGACGCCATCCAGCGCGATGCCCGAAAAAGGCGCGCCAGTGCAGGTGTTGATCAGCTGGATCACGTCCAGCAGCTCGTTCGACTGCACCGCCAGCAGCGGCGCCACCAGCATTTGCCTGGTGCGGTAACCGGTGCGCTGATCGACGCCGCGCTGAAAGTGCAGCTCCGGCGAATGGCTTTTCAATTCCTCGTCGTCGTATACATCGCTGAGATTGAGGGTCTTCCGGCTCAGCGCGACATAGCCGGCGATGCTGGCCGGCGAGACCGCCAGCTTCAGGTCGCGAAACGAGGTCAGGCCGGTCTTCACCTTGGAGACGATATAGTCTTTTTCGCGGTCCAGCGCATACAGCGTGAAGCGCTCGCAATGGAACAGGTCGCAAAATTCCATGCCCAGGTCGAGCATGATTTCATCGAGGTTGCTGGTGGCGTGAATTTTGTTGGTGACCAGTTGCAGCTTCTTGAAAAAATCCAGACGCAGGTCAAGCTCGGTCGGGCGGGTGCGGCGGTCAACTCCGGCTTCATTCATGGTGTGGGTCCGCTGTCAGTGCAGTTCAACTTCCAGGCCCTCGTAGGCAAGGAATACTTGCAGGCCGTCCGGCAGCGGCGTGTGGCGCGCCAGCACCTCGGCAAATACCGCCTCCAGTTCCGCGTCGCCGCGGGTCGGTTCGTGATGGGTGCAATACAGCTGTCTGGCACCGCTGCGGCGCGCCATCTCCAGCGCGGAATCGAAGGTGCCGTGGCCCCAGCCCTGTTTCGACGGGTACTCGTCGCGCGTGTACGAACAATCGACAATCAGCGCATCGACGCCCTGCACGACGGCGTCGATGGCGTGCTGGCGCGCTTCCATCTGCTGTTGAAAGGGCGCGTGGCGCGGGTCGTCTTCGGGATAAATATTGTAGTGCGGTTCGTGGTCGCCGGTAAAAAACAGCGACTTGCCATTGCAGTCGATGCGGTAGCCAAGGTTGGTCACGGGATGGTTCATCTGCGCGTTGCTGATGACGGCGTCGTCCACGGTGACCGGCTCGCCGACGGCCAGCGTGCGGTATTCGATGGTGGCCGCCATTTGCGCTTCGCTGACGGGGAAATAGCTGTTTTGCAGCTGCACCGCCATCACGTGTTCGATGCCCTTGCCGCTGACCGGTTCGGGCGCGCCGTGCAGGCGCACGCGGGTGCCGCGCTTGAACAAGGGTGTGAAAAAAGGCAGGCCGTGGATGTGGTCCCAGTGGCTGTGCGTGATGAAGATGCTGGCCTGAACCGGCAGGTCGCGCGGCAGTTGCTGCGCCAGCGCGAAAATGCCGGTGCCGGCATCGATGACGATCAGCGTGCCCTGGTCGGTGCGCACCCCGATGCAGGTGGTGTTGCCGCCGTAGCGCGCGGTCGCCGGTCCCGGCGACGGGATCGAACCGCGCACGCCCCAAAATCTGAATTTCATGCGCAGCCCCCGGGGTTGCCGTTGAATTAGCGTCGATTCTATTCCAATTGCCGCGCGATGTGGGGGTACACTGTGCAATGCCATACGGCAGGGTGGGCACGCTTCTGTGCCCGCGCGCGTTCGTGCAGACCTATAACCGTGCAGGTATCATGCGATCTCTATCGAAGAAGCTGTCGAAGTTTGGTGCCCGCTGGTGTCTCGGCCTGATCCTGACCTTGCTGGCGGCCGGCCAGGTGTCCGGCCTGCTGCAGGCCGACCCGATCGAGCGCATGGACACTTTTTTCGACGGCATGCGGATGCGGCTGGAAGCACCGGTGCACGACCCGCGCATTGTCATCGTCGATATCGATGAAAACAGTCTGGTACGGGTGGGACGCTGGCCCTGGAGCCGCGACGTGATCGCCCGCCTGGTGACGCAATTGGGCGACCGTTACCGGGCCAGGGCGATCGGCTTCGACGTGGTGTTCGCCGAACCCGACACCAGTTCCGGCTACAACGTGCTGGCCGGACTGGCACAGCACGAATTGAAGGATGTGCCGGCGTTCGGCGCGCAGCTGCTGAAGCTGAAGCCCGCGCTGGACTACGACGCGCTGCTGGCCAAGGCGATCGCGGGGCGGCCCGTGGTGCTGGGCTATAACGTGTCGGAAAAACAGCAAAAAGGCTTGCTGCCGCCGCCCGCATTCACGCTGGCGGAACTGAACGGGCGCCAGATCGGCGCGCTGGGGTCGCACGGATACGAAGCCAATCTGGAGCAGTTGCAGCGCGCCGCCAGGGGCGCCGGCATTTTTACGGCGATCACCGACGCGGACGGCATTCTGCGCGTGTCGCCGCTGTTGCAGCGCATCGGCGACGGCTACTATCCGTCGCTGTCGCTGGCCACCGCCAGCGTCGCGCTGCAAGCCAAGGCGCTGAAACCGTATTTCACCGCGACGGCCGATACCCTGTCGCGCGGCGAGCTGGAAAACGGCGGTCTCGATTATGTCAGCATCGTCTACGGCGAACGGCGCCAGATCGCGATTCCGGTCGGGCAGGCCCTGACCACCACCATCCAGTTTCGCGGCCCGGGCGGCCCGGCGGGCGGCGCCTTCAGCTATGTGTCGGCGGCCGATGTCCTCGATGGCAAGGCCGATAGCAAAATCCTCGACGGCCGCATCGTGCTGGTCGGCACCACCGCGCCCGGCCTGAACGATCTGCGCGCCACACCCGTCAACCGGGAATATCCGGGCGTCGAAGTGCACGCCAACCTGATCAAATCCATTCTCGATAACCGCTTCAAGCACCGGCCCGATTTCGCGTTTGCCTGCGAGCTGTTGCAGGTGTTTTTTTTTGGACTGGCGCTGACCCTGGCGCTGGCCGTCCTGCCGCCGCTGCCTTCGGTTTTGCTGGCGCTGGCGGCGCTGCTGGGCGCGGGTGGTTTCAACTACTGGATGTATGCCGGCGCGAACAATGCGGTGCTGAATGTGGCCGTCATCCTGCTGCTGATCGTGGCGCTGTTCATCCTGAACCTGGGCTGGGGTTATTTTTTCGAATTTCGCAAAGGGCGGGCGCTGGTGTCGCG
Organism: Janthinobacterium sp.; assembly: GCA_025356595.1. Taxonomy (GTDB): domain Bacteria; phylum Pseudomonadota; class Gammaproteobacteria; order Burkholderiales; family Burkholderiaceae_D; genus Janthinobacterium. Next base: position 12,777 of record JANXSQ010000389.1, read on the forward strand.
CTTCGGCGAATACGTGGCGCCGGAACTGGTGGCCGAGATGGCCGAAAATCCGGAGCGCTACGATATGGACGGCGAGAGCCGCGAGCTGACCGTGCTGTTTGTCGACGTGCGCGGCTTCACCACGATCGCGGAAGGCATGACGCCGAAAGCGCTGCGCGAGTACATCAATTTGTATCTGACGGCGATGTCGGAGGATATCCGCGACAGCCACCACGGCACGCTGGATAAATATATCGGCGACGCCGTGATGGCGTTCTGGGGCGCGCCGGTGCCGTTCGCCGACCACGCCAGCCGCGCCGCGGCGACCGCCTTGCTGATGCAGGCCAGCGCGCAGCGGCTGAACCAGGACTTCGTCGCGCGCGGCTGGCCGCCGCTGAAGATAGGCATAGGTTTGAACAGCGGCTTGATGCACGTGGGCGACATGGGTTCGCGGATTCGGCGCGCGTACACCGTGATGGGCGATGCGGTGAATCTGGGCGCGCGGCTGGAAGGTATCACCAAGGTATATGGCGTGGGTATCGCGGCCGGCGCGACGACGCGGGCCGCTGCGCCCGAATTCGCATGGCGCGAACTGGACCTGGTGCGCGTCAAAGGCAAGCTCGAACCGGTTGCCATTTTTGAACCACTGGGCCTGGCGTCCCAGTTGGACGCCGCCGCGCTGGAGCAGCTGGCGCGCTGGCACGCGGCGCTGGCGCTGGTGCGCGCGCAGCGGTGGGACCAGGCCCAGGAAATCATCGGCCAGCTGGCGCGCGCCGCGCCAGACTGCGGCCTGTATCGCTTGTACAGTGCGCGCATCGCGCATTACCGTTTGCAGCCGCCCGGCGCCGACTGGGACGGCGTGACCACTTTCGATACCAAATAGTTGAAATGTTTGAGCTCGTCTTTCAGGCGCGCTCCCCCTCGCGCTGCGACAGAACCCACTGTCGCGGCTGTTACAAGCGCGCCATATCGTTCTGACATGCTGCGACGAAAATTTCGGACGGTCAACATAAAGCGGTTTACACTGGGACACCATTTCTCTGCCAGCGGCGTCAGGAGCTCATCGATGAAACACCGTTTTGTGCGCCTTTTTGCCGGTTCCGTGCTGGCCGCCGCCGTCAGCGCCGCCTGGGCGGCCCCGGCCGATGATGCCGCCGTCCATTTCGATATCAACCATTTTGAAGTGAGCGGTAATACCCTGCTGCCGGCGCCGCTGATCGACAGTTTGCTGGCGCCGTTCGCAGGCAAGGACCGCGATTTTGGCGACATCCAGCGTGCCCTTGAAGCGCTGGAGAACGCCTACCATGCGCGCGGCTACAGCGTGGTCCAGATCGAATTGCCCGAACAGGAACTCAATCGCGGCGTGGTCGTGCTGAAAGTGGTGCAGACCAAGATCGGCCGGGTCAAGGTGACGGGCAATCAATATTTCGATGAGGCGAATGTGCGGCGCTCGCTGCCCGGCCTGCACGAGGGCGTCACCCCGAATCTGCTGGCCGTGTCGAAGGACTTGAAGCTGGCCAATGAAAACCCGGCCAAGAAGGTCACCCTGAAGCTGCGGAGCGGCGAGCGGGATGACGAGGTCGACGCCGCGCTGGAAGTGGCCGACGAGCGCATCTGGAAAGGCATTGTCAATCTCGACAATACCGGCACGCCGCAAACGGGCAAGACGCACGCCGGGTTCGTGCTGCAAAACGCCAATCTGTGGGGGCTGGATCACGTCCTGAGCCTGCAATACACGACCACGCTGGAAGAGCCGAGCCGGGTCAGCGTGTACGGCGTCGGCTACCATGTGCCGCTGTATGCGCTGGGCGATTCGCTGGATTTCTTCGGCAGTTATTCGAACGTCGATTCGGGCACCGTGTCGGCCGGAATTTTCGATCTGGCCGTGAGCGGCAAGGGCCGCGTGTTCGGCGCGCGCTACAACCAGAATTTCGCCAAGGTTGGCAACTACGAGCCGAAGCTGGTGTATGGCATCGACTACAAGGCTTACCAGAGCAGCGTGCTGTTGCTGGGGCATGAACTGGGCAACGACGTGACGGTGCACCCCCTGAGCGTCAATTATCTGGGCAACTGGACGCTGGCGGCGGGCGAGGCGAATCTGTCGCTGACCCTGCTGCACAATATCGCGGGCGGCGCGCACGGCGGGCAGAGCGACTTCACGCTGGCCCGGGCGGGCGCCAAAGCCAATTACACGATGCTGCGGCTGGCCGCCAACGTGACGCGCGCCTTGCCGGGCGACTGGCAGTTGCGCGCCATCGTCAACGGCCAGTACAGCGCCGACGCGCTGATCCCCGGCGAGCAGTTCGGCGCCGGCGGCGCCAGCTCGGTGCGCGGTTTTTCCGAACGCGACATCGCCAACGATTCCGGCCTGACGGGAAATTTTGAAGTCTATTCGCCGGGCTTGTGCGGTCAGAGCCTGCGCTGGCAATGCCGGGCGCTGGCGTTTTACGACAGCGCTCATGTCACGCGCAACCATGCGCTACCGGGGGAATTGCAGAGTACCTCGATCAGCAGCGCCGGGCTGGGCCTGCGCCTGCAATACGCCAATAACGTGAACCTGCAACTCGACTATGGCCACGTGCTGCGCGCGGACGGCAGCGGACGCGCGGACCGGAATCGATTGCACTTCAGACTGGCCTTGTCCTACTAGGGATTATCTTGACATCCTCCCCTCCCTAAAGTGAGGGGATTCCCACTACTGGCCTCTGATGCCCCAGAGGGGGATTCGGCGAATGCCGATTCCCTTATTCAGTTCACGGGGTATCTTTCGACCTCGCCAGAAACGGCGACCGGGAACC
>JANXSQ010000410.1 GCA_025356595.1 Janthinobacterium sp.
AAGGACTTCCCGGAAGGCGTGGAGTTCAGCGTGGTGTACGACCCCACCCAGTTCGTGCGCGAGTCGATCAAGGCCGTGATTCACACCTTGCTGGAGGCGGTGGCGCTGGTGGTGGTGGTGGTGATCGTGTTCCTGCAAACCTGGCGCGCGTCCATCATTCCGCTGCTGGCGGTGCCGGTGTCGATCATCGGCACCTTCGCCGTGATGCTCGGCTTCGGCTTCTCGATCAACACCCTGTCGCTGTTCGGCCTGGTGCTGGCCATCGGTATCGTCGTCGATGACGCCATCGTGGTGGTGGAGAACGTCGAGCGCAACATCTCGATGGGCAAGAGCCCGCGCGACGCCACCATCCAGGCCATGAAGGAGGTCAGCGGACCGATCATCGCCATCGCCCTGGTGCTGTGCGCCGTGTTCGTGCCGATCGCCTTCGTCTCCGGCCTGTCGGGCCAGTTCTACCGCCAGTTCGCGCTGACCATCGCCATCTCGACGGTGATTTCCGCCTTCAGCTCGCTGACCCTGGCGCCGGCCCTGGCGGCCGCCCTGCTGAAGCCGCACGACGCGCCCAAGGACGCCCTGACGCGCCTGATGGACAAAGTGTTCGGCCGCTTCTTCGCCTGGTTCAACCGCTTCTTCGGCCGCGCCTCGACGCACTACGAGAAGGGCGTCAACGGCGTGCTGCGCCGCAAGAGCGCCTCGGTCGCCGTCTACGCGCTGCTGGCCGTGGCCGCCGCCTTCATGTTCAAGGTGGTGCCGAACGGTTTCGTGCCGGGCCAGGACAAGCAATACCTGGTCGGCTTCGCGCAATTGCCCGACGCCGCCTCGCTGGAGCGCACCGACACCGTGATCCGCCGCATGTCCGACATCGCCCTGGCGATCCCCGGCGTCGAATCGTCGGTGGCCTTCCCCGGCCTGTCGATCAACGGCTTCACCAACGCGCCCAACGCCGGCATCGTCTTCGCGACGCTGAAACCCTTCCACGAGCGCACCGCGAAGGAGCAGTCGGGTGAAGCGATCGCCGCCGAAATCAACAAGCGCATGGGCGTGGTGCAGGACGCCTTCATCATGGTCTTCCCGCCGCCTCCGGTGAACGGCCTGGGCACCATCGGCGGCTTCAAGATGATGATCGAAGACCGCGGCAACCTCGGCTACGACGAGTTGTACAAGGCGACGCAGGCGATGCAGATGAAGGCCTGGCAGAATCCGAAACTGGCCGGCGTCTTCTCCAGCTTCCAGATCAACGTGCCGCAGTTGTTCGCCGACGTCGACCGCGCCAAGGCCAAGCAATTGGGCGTGCCGCTGCAGACCATCTACCAGACGCTGCAGATCAACCTCGGTTCGATGTACGTGAACGACTTCAACCAGTTCGGCCGCACCTACCAGGTGCGCGTCCAGGCCGACGCGCCGTTCCGTTCGCACGCCGAGGACATCGCCCAGTTGAAGGTGCGCAGCGACAGCGGCGCCATGATCCCCCTGTCGTCGCTGATGCGCGTCAAGGACAGCTATGGCCCGGACCGCGTGCAGCGCTACAACGCCTACGTCTCGGCCGACCTGAACGGCGGCCCGGCGCCCGGCGTCTCGTCCGGCGAGGCGCAGGCCGAACTGGAGAAGATCGCCCGCGAAGTGCTGCCGAAGGGCATCGCCTACGAATGGACCGACCTGACCTACCAGGACATCCTGTCCGGCAACACGATGGTGTATGTGTTCCCGCTGTGCGTGCTGCTGGTCTTCCTGGTGCTGGCCGCGCAGTATGAAAGCTGGACGCTGCCGCTGGCCGTCATCCTGATCGTGCCGATGTCCATCCTGTGCGCGCTGATCGGCGTCAAGCTGACCGGCGGCGACAACAACGTCTTCACGCAGATCGCCCTGTTCGTGCTGGTCGGCCTGGCCTCGAAGAACGCCATCCTGATCGTCGAATTCGCCCGCGAGCTGGAAGACCACGGCCGCAGCGTCGTCGAGGCGGCGCTGGAATCGTGCCGCCTGCGTCTGCGCCCGATCCTGATGACCTCGATCGCCTTCATCATGGGAGTGGTGCCGCTGGTGTTCTCGCACGGCGCCGGCTCCGAAATGCGCCACGCGATGGGCGTGGCGGTGTTCGGCGGCATGCTCGGCGTGACCTTCTTCGGCCTGTTCCTGACGCCGGTGTTCTACGTCCTGCTGCGCACGCTGGCCCAGCGCTTTGAGAAAAAACCCGGCGCGGCCGCAGTCGCCGCGCCAACCATGGAAGGGACCGTTTAATGAGCACGCAACACATCGCCCGACGCGTCGCGCCCCTGCTGGCGGCGCTGCTGCTGACAGCCTGCGCGGCGCCGCACTTCAGCCAGCCGCAGATGGACGTGCCGGCCGCCTTCAAGGAAACGGCCCAGCCGGTGCAGACGGCGGCCGACGGCAGCCGCTGGAAACAGGGCCAGCCGGCCGAGCGCCAGGCGCGCGGCGAATGGTGGTTGGCCTTCAACGATCCGGCCCTGAACCAGCTGGTCGCCGACGCCACCCGGGCCAACGCGAACCTGGCCGTCGCCGCGGCGCGGGTGCGCCAGGCGCGCGCCATCGCCGGCATCGCCGAGGCCGACCGCATCCCGCAGATCGGCGCCAGCGTCGGCGCGCAGCGCGGCCGCGCCTCGACCCAGTCGCTGGGCCTGCCGGACGGTTCGGCCGTCGCGCCGGCCACGCTGTACGAAGCCAAGCTGACGGCCAGCTACGAGGTCGACCTGTTCGGCCGCGTCGCCTCGAACGTCAACGCGGCCCAGGCCGACGCGGCCGCCGTCGAGGCGACCTTCCGCTCGGTGCTGCTGGCGCTGCAGGCCGACGTCGCGCAAACCTATTTCCGTCTGCGCGAAACGGACGCGGAACTGGCGACGCTGGAACAAACGGCCCGCCTGCGCGAGGAGAGCGTGCACGTCAACCAGCGCCGCTACGACCTGGGCGACATCGGCGAATTCGACCTGGCCCGCGCCAAAACGGAACTGGCGACGGCGCGCGCCGAAGCCATCGGCCTGCAACGCCAGCGCGTCACCAATGAGCACGCGCTGGCGGTCCTGCTGGGCCAGCCGGCGGCCAACTTCACGGCCGGCGTCAGTCCCTTGCTGGACAGCGCGCTGATGCCGCTGATCCCGGCCGGCATGCCCTCGTCGCTGCTGGAGCGCCGTCCCGACATCGCCTCGGCGCAGCGCAGCATGATGGCGGCCAACGCCCGCACCGGCATCGCCCGGGCGGCCATGTTCCCGGCGCTGACCCTGAACGCGGCCGGCGGCGGCCAGTCCGACACCTTCTCGGACATCTTCAAGTGGAGCAGCCGTTCCTGGTTGCTGGGCGCGCTGATGTCGATGCCCATCATCGACGGCGGGCGCAACAAGGCGGCCATCGCGCGCAGCGAAGCGGCGCTGGACGAATCGGTCGGCACCTACCGGCAAAGCGTGCTGCTGGCCTTCGCCGAGGTGGAGGACAACCTGGCCGGCCTGCGCATCCTGGCCGGGCAGGGCGCGCAGGTCGACGCCGCCGTGGTGTCGGCGCGCCGCTCGGTCGAACTGGCGCAAAAGCTGTACGCGGCCGGCCGCTCCAGCTACCTCGACCTGCTCGACGCGCAGCGCAACCTGGCCAGCATCGAACGCAGCGCCGTGCAATTGCGCGGCAACCGCGCCGTCACCACCGTGGCGCTGATCCGCTCGCTGGGCGGCGGCTGGGATAGCGCGGAAGGCAGCGTCAAGTAAGGCCTACGGCAGACGAAAAAACGGCGGACGCGCGCAAGCGGTCCGCCGTTTTTTTTATCCATGCGCCCGGGATGGCGCAAAAAAACAGGGCGAACCCTGTTTTTTTGAGATGTCGCCGGAATTACTTGGCGGGCATCGCTGCTTCGGCGTTTTCGGCTTTCTCGGCCTTCACGGCGGCTTTGTGTTTCGCTTTCTTGGCTTTTTTGTGGGCCTTGGCCTTGCTGACCTTGGCGTCCGCTTTGGCGCTGGCGACGTCTTCCTTCGCACCGGCGACGGCGGTGGCTTCCTTGGCGTCGGCTTTCACCACGGCCTTGGTTTCCTTGGCGTCGGCCTTGGCGACTTCCTTGCTTTGTTTTGCTTCGGCTTTGACCACCGCAACGGCAGGAGCGTGAACGGCAGGGGCCGGAGTCTGGGCAAACGCTGCGCTTGCGAACAGGGTGGCGATCAGGGTAGCGATGACTTTTTTCACGGTGTATTCCTTTAAAAATATTCAGGGGATGGAGCGGATTTGTTCGGTGTCACTGAGCTAAAAACGCGCCGCGCGCATGTTCCGTTGACCGCTCTTACAAGTACTTACAAACGCGCGCCGGGAAACGCAATCTGCAGCCGGCCTCAGGCAATCTTCCATGATGAATTTTCCGAAGAAAAGCCCGCCCGCCGCTTCTCCATCCTCGACCTTGCCCCATGAAGGGCGAAGGCTATAAAACGGCGTGCTTGCAAGGGACAAAAAAAATACCACTCGCCAAAAAAAGGGGAGTGGTATTTCCGTGCGCACGGCGCGACGCGGGGGCCGGCCGTGCTGCGCCGCAGGTGGATTACTTGGCGGGCATTGCTTCTTTGCTCTCGGCCTTCGCTACTTCGGTGTGTGCCTTGGCTTTCGTTTTCGAAGCCTTGCGATGGGCTTTGGCTTTGCTGACCTTCGCGTCGGCCTTGGCGCCGGCGACGTCTTCTTTCGCGCCGGCGACGACAGTCGCTTCCTTGGCGTCGGCTTTCACGACGGCTTTGCTTTCTTTCGCATCAGCCTTGGCGACAGCCTTGGTTTCTTTCGCTTCGGCCTTGGCGATTTTGACATCGGCTTTGGCGACCGGGGTGGCCGGGGTGGCCGGTGCGGCTGGGGCCGGCGTCTGGGCGAAGGCTGCGGTGGCGAACAGGGTGGCGATCAGGGTGGCGATGACTTTTTTCATGGTGTATTCCTTTGGTGTTTGTGCGTTAAAAAATTCGGTGTGTCATTCAAGCTGCGCGAGATTTACTTGGCTGACGCGGCTTCTTTCGAGGCGACTTTCGTTTCATCCGCATGCGCCTTGGCTTTCGCTTTCGATGCATTGTGGTGGGCTTTTGCTTTGCTGACTTTTGCGTCGACCTTCGCGCCGGCGACTTCTTCCTTCGCACCGGCGACAACGGCCGCTTCCTTGGCTTCAGCTTTCACGACGGCTTTGCTTTCTTTCGCGACAGCCTTGGTTTCTTTCGCGTCGGCCTTGGCGACTTTGACTTCGGCTTTGGCGACCGGAGCGACCGGAGCGGCCGGCGCCGGCGTTTGAGCGAAGGCTGCGGTGGCGAACAGAGTGGCGATCAGTGTGGCGATGACTTTTTTCATGGTGTATTCCTCTGGCTGTAAGGTGAATGAATTTCTTGCGTGCTGCGTGGTCTAAAAACGTGGTGCCGGCGGTATCGGTTGACTGTCATTACATCCGCTTACAAGCGCCGGCCTCGCTATATTCTGTCCGGGGCTTATACGGCCGGCGCACCCGCTTTGGTTTCCGCTTTGGCGGCGTCGACTTTCGCTTTCGCCTTCGCTTTCGATGCCTTGCGGTGGGCTTTCGCTTTGCTGGTTTTCGCCTCGACCTTGGCAACGGCGACTTCTTCTTTCGCTGCGACGACGGCGCCCGCTTGTTTCGCGTCGGCTTTCACGATGGCCTTGGTTTCTTTGGCGTCCGCTTTAATGACTTCCTTACTTTGTTTCGCTTCGGCTTTGACGACGGCGGCGGAAGGGGCAGGGGCTTGAGCAAACGCTGCGGTGGCGAACATGGCGGCGATCAGGGTAGCGATAACTTTTTTCATGGTGTGGACCTCAGGTGGTTGGGTTATTCAAGCGGGTCAATTCCCGTCTCATGAGCAAAAAACGCGGCTGCTGAGTGCGCCGTTGACGAGCTTTACATCCGCTTACAATCATCCTTGATCTCGCTCATGCCCTCTACCTGGCCGGCCGGCCCATCCCTGCCTCTGCGCCCCGGGAAATATGGGGGGCGGCGGCATGTTGTTTTATTTGTATTTTATGGCACACTACACTATATCGATATTCACTCTCCGCAGGAGGCATCATGGCGCAATCCCATCCGAAGAGCGTGGCCCTGTTCGTTCACCCCGACGCCGAGCGCCGCGGGCTGTTCCAGCGCGCCTGCGCCGAGCTGTTCGAACGCCTGCTGTCGTGTTCCGGCGCCGCCGAGGCCGGCGCGGAACTGGGGCGCCGCCATGTCGACCTGCTCATCATCGACGTCTGGCAATTGGAGCGGCCGCGCGAACTGGCCGCGCTGGGCGAACTGGTGCGCAGCCGCTGCTGCGCCGCCACGTTGTTGCTCTGTCCGTTTTCCGACGCCGGCTGGATTCCCGAGCTGATGGCTTTCGGCCCCCTGCAATACCTGATCACGCCATCCTCCAGCGGCGAATTGCAGCAATGCGTGCGCCAGGCGCTGCCGCATGCAAGGCACGCGCCCGGCGCGGAGCTGATTCAGTTCCAGTTGCAGCTCAAGGAAAGGGAGTTGCGCGAACTGCTGGTGATACAGCGCAGCGTGCAGCGCGTGCTGGCCGACAATGACGACGCGGGCAGCCTGGCGCAGCAGATCTGCCTGGCGCTGTGCGCCTTTCCCGGCGTGCGCCACAGCGCGCTGTTCCAGTTCAAGCCGCGCGGCGGCCTGCACCTGCTGGCCCAGGAGTGGCGCAACCATCTCGATCTGCGCCGCCTCCTGGGCGGCGACGCGGATCTGCAGGATGGGCCGCTGCGCGAGGTCTTTCCCGGCTTGCTGGCCGCCTGCGGCGGCGCGCTGGTGCTGCTGGACGCGCCGGAGAAGGCCGGCCACCCGGAACTGGCCGTGCGCCTCGACGACAAGGGCGTGCAGATGGTCCTCGGCGTGCCGCTGGCGCGCGACCCGGGCGCCGCCGTGCAGGGTGCGCTGTGCCTGATGTTCGAGCAGCGCGCGGCCTTTTCGCGCGAGCAGTTCGCCGCCTTCGCCGGCCTGGCGCAACTGATCAGCTTCGCTCTGGCGATGGGCGAGCTGAAGGAGCGCAACGACGCGCTGCGCGGCCAGTTGGAGCAGGCCAGCGGCGTCGATGAATTGACCGGCGCGAGCAAGTGGCGGCACGGCGAATTCACGCTGGCGCGCGAAATCGGCCGGGCGCGCCGCTATGCGACGCCGCTGGCGCTGCTCGCCTTCGAGATCGACAGCGCCGGCGTTGACCTCGACCTGAAGGCGGCGGCGGTGGCGACCCAGGCCGCCCTGCGCGGCGCCGACACGCTGGTGCGGCAGAGCGAGAACGGTTTCCTGATCATCGCCCCGCATATCTTACTGGGCAACGCCGTCAAGATGGCCGAGAAAATCCGCGTCGCCATCGGCGAGATGCCCGGCAGCGTCGGGCTCAGCATGCACTTCGGCGTGGCCGAGCTGGACGGCGGGGAGGAGGCGGAGGCGCTGCTGGCGCGCCTGGCCGCGGCGCTGCGGGGCGCCCGCTGCGAAGGCGGCGGCGGCATCGGCCTGGCCGCCTAGGCGCGCGGCGCGCGGCGGGAAAATCCCGCGCCGGCGGCGCCGCCGCTCCCCATGCGGCGCGCGCCGTGGTAATCTGGCGCCTTTCAAAAATTGTGGAATGTGACCATGCTGCTTTGGCTCAGGCAATACCGGCGCGCGCTGCTGGCCGGCGATCTGACGGCCGGCGTCGTCGTGGCGATGATGATGATCCCGCAGGGCATGGCCTACGCCATCGTCGCCGGCCTGCCGCCGGTGGCCGGCATCTACGCCAGCATCCTGCCGCCCTTGCTGTACGCGCTGTTCGGCAGCAGCATGACGCAGTCGGTCGGACCGATGGCCATCGTCTCGCTGATGACGGCCGCCGCGCTGGCGCCGCTGGCCGATCCCGGCTCGGCCCTGTATGTGACGCTGGCGGCGCAACTGGCGCTGATCAGCGGCCTCGTCCTGCTGCTGTGCGGCGCGCTGCGCCTGGGCTTCATGGCCGGCTTCCTGTCGCGCCCCGTCATCTCCGGCTTCAGCAACGGCGCCGCCATCGTCATCGTCGTCGGCCAGGTGCCGGCCCTGCTGGGCGCCGCGCCGCCGCGCTGGCACGGCCCCAGCGCGCTGCTGGGACTGGGCAGCCTGCTGCTGCTCTGGCTGGCCAAGCGCTACGGCGGCCCGCTGCTGCGCCGCGCCGGTTGCTCGGCGGCGGCCGCCGAGACGGGCGCGCGCATGGCGCCGATGCTGCTGGTGCTGGGCGCGACGGCCCTGGTGGCGGCCCTCGACCTGGGCGTGGCGGGCGTGCAGAGCACCGGCCACGTGCCGTCCGGCCTGCCGTCGCTGCAATTGGCCGCCTCCGGCGCGCACTGGCGCGCGCTGTTCTCGCCGGCCCTGCTGATCGCCTTCATCATCTTCCTGATGAGCATGTCGGCGGCGCAGACGCTGGCCCACAAGCGCGGCGAGAAGCTGCGCACCAACCACGAGTTGTTGGGACTGGGCGCGGCCAACCTGGCCGCCGCCGTCTCGGGCGGCTTCCCGGTCACCGGCAGCATCTCGCGCTCGGCGGTGAATTTCTCGGCCGGCGCCAACACGCCGCTGGCCAGCGTGGTCACGGCGGCCCTGCTGGCGCTGGCGCTGGTGGCGCCGACCGGCTGGCTGGCCCTGCTGCCGCTGCCGGTGCTGGCCGCCACCATCATCTTCGCCGTCGCCGGCATGCTCGACGCGGCCACGCTGCGCGAGACCTGGCGCTACGACCGCGGCGACGCGCTGGCGCTGCTGGCGACCACGGCCGGCGTGCTGCTGATGGGCGTCGAGGCCGGCGTCGTGATCGGCGTGCTGCTGTCGATGGGGACGCTGATCTGGCGCGCCAGCCGGCCGCACATCGCCGTGCTGGGGCGCATCCCCGGCAGCGAGCACTACCGCAACGTCGAACGCTACGCCGGCGCGACCCTGCCCGACATCCTCGTGCTGCGCATCGACGCCGGTCTGTTCTTCGGCAATGTCGACGCCGTCGGCGCGCGCATCGACGAGGAACTGGCCGGCCGGCCGGCCACGCGCGCGCTGGTGCTGGTGCTGTCGGCGGTGAACCAGATCGACAGCACGGCGCTGTTCGGCATGCGCGAGTGGAACCGCGCGCTGGCCGCGCGCGGCATCGCCCTGCACCTGGCCGAGGTGAAGGGGCCGGTGATGGACCGCCTCAAACTCAGCGGCCTGCTGCAGGAGCTGCGCGGCCCGGTCTACCTGAGCACGGCGCTGGCCTGCGAGGATCTGGCACCAGACGGGGTTGCGGCGCAGTGAGTGGATCTTGATGTGGGAAAATGAATAGATCAGCGCTTCTCTAGAAGCAAGCAACAAGAAGATGATGGTATATAGCAAGGGAGAAAAATACGTTGGCCCATAAGCAAAAATTGCGACAGGCGCGTGTATCGCCTTGGTTGCCGCTCCTCCATGTGCGCAGTACGCCCGGGACATGGCCGCCGACGGGCGCCTAGACGCGAAAGAGTCAAATTTCCTCGTCTTGCCGCAGTTAATTCGAGCAGGAAAACCCACTGCATGTGAGCACCGCTGGTTATATATGCGTGCCGCGACCAAAGCGGCACGCCTGGTGCTTAGTTGCTTTGGAAGGTGCAGTTGGTCCTGCGTGGCACGCATTCCCAGTTGGCGTTGAAGCGGGTTTCCTGATAGGCCGTGAATTTCAACTGGCCGTTGTTTACATTTGGCAAGGTGATGCTGAAGGCCTCGTCGCGCTGGACAACCTTGCGCTGCGTTCCGCCGTCGTCGACCGGATCTTGGTAGGGCGACGGGGAGTTTCCTTTGAAGGCGGGGCTAAAGCGTATCCGCACATTGGTCGAGGCGATCAGGTAGGCCAAGTTGTTGACGATGTATTGGCCCGCGTCGAAGCCCTGATACACGTATTTCCCGGGCGGGATGGCGCTGTTCAAGCCGGCGAATTGCACCGGTTTGAACACTTGCTGACTCGCGCCCATGGCCGCGCTGATCGCGCCGTTGAGTGCGGAGTCGACTTTGCCGTCGATGAAATTGTCGACGATCTGGCCGATGAGCGGAATCCACGAAATGCTTGTGGAGCAGTCCCTGCTGGTGGTCGGGCTCAGATTGACGATGCGCAGGTTGGTCAGCGCGCCGCTGGATGCGTCCAGGTTGCCGGCCAGGTTCAGCACGCCGCTATTGGCCGTCACCGTGCACGAGCCGGAAATGGGGCCGATGGAGCGGGAAAAATGCATCTTCAATTCGACCGACAGGCCGCCCAGAGCCACGGCCGGTCCGCTCGCCGGGCTGCCCGGTGTGATGTCCAGTTCCAGCGGGCCGCGGATGACGACGCTGTGCCAATCGTAGCCTTCCTGACCGCGTACTTTTTCCAGGATCTTGGAGTACAGTTGGCTCTGCAAGCCAGAATACAGTTGGTTGCGCGCGTCGATCACGCTTTGATAGGCGGCGCGGTTGCCGTCCTCGATGCGCTGCCCCTTGTATTCCAGGGCGGCGGTGGGGATCCCGTCGTAGCTGCGGAAGACCCAGCCGTCGGCCGACGCGGCGGCGGCGACGCCGGCCAGAGCGACTGCCACGGCGCAGTGGCAGGTGAGGTTGGTGATGCTTTTTTTCATGTTTTTATCCCTTTGTCCCATGTTCAATATGCTTCGAGCAGCGGCGCGTCGGGCGCCCAGGGCGGCGTCCGCACCGATGTTGAGCGGCTAGGCTGTGCCGGCGCACGCGCCGGACGGGCAAGGTAATTGTCCGTCAGGCAAGTCTATTTTAGTAATATGTTGTTGTCAATTTTAATGTAAAAATAACTTATGAGCGACTGGGCGGGCAGGGTCGCAGCCACCCCGTCCTGCCCCCCTCAGCGGACACCGCCCGGCGCCGGGAAATGATGCCCGTAGGAATGGACGGGGCCGGTGCGCGGCGGTATCATGCTTCCGGTACCGTGGCGGCGATCCTGCCCACTGCGCTAGAGCAGGACGATCCGATCGAAGGCGTAGATGAGTACTGACAAGATGATGGTGGGCAGGTTGCGGGCGGCGGCCCGCGCCGCTGGCGTGGCCGCACTGCTGCTGACGACTGCGGCCGGCCCGGCGAGGGCTCATCTGGCCGCCCCGGACTCGCCCAAGCGCGTGCTGTTCCTGAACGCCTACGGCTACGGCCGCAGCGGCGTCGATTCCTTCATCGCCACCTACACGGCGGCGCTCAACGCGGCCGGCGTCAGCAGCGAAGACATCATGGTCGAGTATCTGAACCTGAACCGCGACGACGGCCCCGAAGCGCGCGCGCGGGCGCGTCAGCTGTTGCTTTTAAGATACAAAATACGCAAGCCGGACTTGATCGTGGCGGTGCAGACGCCGGCCCTGTCCTATCTGCTCGGCGAGTTGGGCGAGCTGGGCCGTTCCGCGCCGCTGCTGGCCATCACGGCCGGCGGGGCGGCGCCGGCGCCGGGCGCCGGGATGCACCTGTGGCGCCAGCGCGCCGACGCCGATTTCGCCGGCACCCTGCGCCAGGCCGTGGCGCTGTTCCCGGCCACCCGCACGGTGGTGGTGGCGCTGGGCGCCGCGCCGGCCGACCAGCTCATGAAGCGCAGCATGGAGGCGGCCGCGGCGCCCTGGGCCGGACGGCTGCGCTTCGACTACCTCGACGGCCTGAGCCTGGCGCAGATGCGCGCCCGCGTGGCCGCGCTGGGGCCGCACAGCATCCTCCTGTGCGCCACGGTGAACCGCGACAAGGACGGCGCGCAGGCGACGCCGCTGCAGTTCGGCGCCGAGCTGGCGCGCCTGGCCAACGCGCCCGCCTTCGGCCTGTACAACACCCTGGTGGGCGAGGGCGTCGTGGGCGGCTCGGTGCTGCACCTGGAACGCGAGGCGCAGCGCCTGGCGGCCACTTCGCTGAGTCTGATGCAGGGCGGCGAGGGCGCCGCGCCGGCGCCGCCGCGCCACGTCGCGCTGTACGACTGGCGCCAGCTCGAGCGCTGGGGCGGCGACGCGGCGGCGCTGCCGGCCGACGCCGAATTCATCCACCGGCCGGCCTCGCTGTGGCAGCAGCAACGCGCCGCCGTGCTGGCCGCGCTGGCCGTGTTCGCGGCGCTGACGGCGCTGCTCAGCGCCCTGTTGCTGCAGCGCCGGCGCCTGCGCCAGGCGCAGGCGGCCAGCCGCGACAGCGGCGAGCGCTACCGCCTGCTGGTCGAACACGCGCCCGAAGCCATCCTCGTCTACGACGTCGATCAACTGCGCTTCGTCGACGCCAACGGCAACGCCGAGCGCCTGCTGGGCTGCGCGCGCGCCGCGCTGCTGGCGCTCGGTCCGCTCGACCTGTACACCGAGGCGCAGTCGGACGGCCTGCCGCTGGCCGCCAGCGTCGCCGAACACGTGCGGCGCGCCCTGGCCGGCGAGCGCATCGTCACCGAGCGCCTGGTGCGGCGCCGCGACGGCAGCGTCTTCCCCTGCGACGTCTGGCTGGTGCGCCTGCCCACCAGCGGGCGGCGCCTGCTGCGCGGCGGCTTCATCGACATCAGCGAACGCAAACGCGGCGAGCGCGAGCTGCAGCAGCACCGCGACCATCTCGGGGACCTGGTGCAGCAGCGCACGGCGGCGCTGTCGGTGGCGCTGGCCGAGGCCGAGGCGGCGAACCGGGCGAAGAACATCTTCCTGGCCAATATGAGCCACGAACTGCGCACGCCGCTGAACGCGGTGATCGGCTTTTCCCAGTTGATGGGCGACGCCGCCGCGCTGCCGGCCGAGGCGCGCCACAACCTGGCCATCATCAACCGCGCCGGCCACCACCTGCTGACGTTGATCAACGACATCCTCGAACTGTCGAAGATCGAGGCCGGCCGCATGGAACTGCAGCCGGCGCCGCTGGACCTGCGCGCCCTGCTCGGCGAGGTGCTCGACATGGTGCGCCCGCGCGGCGCCGGCCTGGCCCTGCGGCTCGATTGCGGCGCGCTGCCGGCGTCGCTGCTGCTGGACGGCGGCAAGCTGCGCCAGGTGCTCCTGAATCTGCTCTCGAACGCGGTCAAGTTCGTCGCCCGCGGCGGCGTCACGCTGGCGCTGCGCTCGGCGGCGCTGCCGGACGGACGCCTGGCGCTCGATTTCTCCGTCAGCGACACCGGCATCGGCATCGCCGCCGCCGACCAGGAGCGCATCTTCGAACCCTTCGTGCAGGCCGACACGCCGGCCCTGCGCGCCGGCACCGGCCTGGGCCTGACGCTGGCGCGCCAGTTCGTGCGCCTGATGGGCGGCGAATTGAGCGTCGAGTCGACGCCCGGCGTCGGCTCCGAATTCCGCTTCACGCTGCACGCCGAGGTGCTGGCCGGGGCCGCGGCGGCGCCCGGCGAAGGTCCGGTGCGCGGCCTGGCGCCCGGCCAGGGCGGGCGGCGCGTGCTGGTGGTCGACGACGACGCCGACTGCCGCGCGCTGCTGCGGGCGCTGCTGGAGCCGCTCGGCTTCCGCGTCAGCGTCGCCAGCGACGGCGCGGCGGCCCTGGCCAGCCTGGCGCGCCAGCCGGCAGAGCTGTTGCTGTGCGACCGGCGCATGCCCGGCCTGGACGGCGTCGCGTTGACGCGGCGCCTGCGCGCCGGCGACGCGGCGGCGCGCCCGCGCATCGTCATCATGACCGCCGCCGCCTTCGCCGGCGAGGAGGCCGAGGCGCTGGCGGCCGGCGCCGACGCCTTCCTGCGCAAGCCGATCGAGCGCGACAAGCTGTTCGCCCTGATCGAGCGCCTGCTGGGACTGGAAATGCTGCGCGGCGCGCCGCCCGGCGCCGACGCCGGCG
>JANXSQ010000415.1 GCA_025356595.1 Janthinobacterium sp.
GGCCGGCGTCGAGGCGCGCGCCGGCCTCGGCGACGCGGGCGCGGCTGGACTCGACCGGCGAAGCCTTGCCGGCGGCGACGCGGCGCGCCGCGATCTCGGCGGCCCGGCGCGCCAGCGTGTTGGCGGCGTCGGCCAGGCGCACGCCCTCCCGCGCCGCCAGCGCCTCGAAGTAGGCCTGGATGACGGCGGCGCGCGTGTCGGCCGTCTGCGCCAGCAGGCCGATGGCGGCGCCGTCCCGCGCGTGCTGGGCGACGGCCAGTCGGGCGGCGCGCTGGCCGCCCACCTCCAGCCTCTGGTTGAACTGGATGGTGGTGCTGCGGCTGGCGCGGCGGGTGTCCTCGACCAGGGTTTGCAGCTCGGGGTTGGGACGGGCGCCGGCCTGGCGCGCGGCGCCGTCGACGGCGGCCACCTCGTGGCGGGCGGCGGCCAGCGTGGGGTTGGCGCGCATGGCCAGCGCGATGGCGGCGGCCAGGTTCAGTTCGGCGGGCGCGGCGCCGGACGGGATCTCTTGGGGGGACAGCGGCGCCGGCGCGGCGGCGCCTGCGGGCAGGGCGCATACGGCCACGCAAAGTGGCAATAACAATAGTCGGTGCATCGAATTCTCCGGATGGATGGCGGGATTCGACGAGACCTCAGCGGGCGGCCCCACAGGGGGCCGTCAGCGGACAAAAAGGGGGTATTGGTCCCGTCGGCTAGGCGACGGAACGCCAGTCGGGCCGCTTGGGTCCGTCCGGAATGTGGGAGGCGTAAAAGAAGGGCGCGCCGGCGATCGGGCCGGAGGCGGGGCTGAACACGGCCAGTGCGGCGCCCGCGGGGAAGGAGGCCTGACCTATGCCGTGGCAGAAATTGCAGTCGCTGTGCGGCGCGCCGCCGTCCTTCTTGGACGCCGGCTGCTCGGCCTTGGCCTTGTGCTCGTGGCCGTGGTGGCCCAAGTGGCGGGCCGCCCGTCCCTCTTCGTGCTGGCAATAGGCGCTCGCCGCGGCCCAGGACATCTGGAGCGGCATCACCAACAGCAGCAGGATCAGGAAGATTTTTTTCATCAGGCGTGTATTTTAATCGATTGCGGCAACTTGCAGGCGCCGGCGTTGGCACAGACCGCCCCGGAGCTGATAGTATTTCCCATACGCATTAAATAATGGGAAAAATCCAATGGAAAGTCGCCTCAGCCGCCTGGAAGCCGTTCAAACCGTATTGCTGGAAATCGGCCAAAGGTCGAGCGCCTGCAGCGACATCCGCGAATTCCTCGGCGCCGTGCACGCCGCGCTGGGACGCATCATGTACTCGGCCAATTTCTACGTGGCGCTGAGCGATCAGCAGGACGGCCTGGTGCGCTTTCCCTACTTCGTCGATGAATTCGACCCGGCGCCGGATCCGGGCGCGGGCGCCGCGCTGGCCACGCCGGAGCAGTCGCCGACGGCCTGGGTGATGCTCAACCGGCGCCGCCTGGTGATGACGGCCGAGCAGGAAAGAAGCAAGACCATCGACGGCGCCGGCTGGGGCGGCGGCACGCCGGCCGAGCACTGGATGGGTTGCCCGCTGTTCGACCAGCAGCACAATGTGCTGGGCGCCATCGTCATCCAGAGCTACGACACGCGCCACACCTTTTCCGAGGAAGACCAGGCCCTGTTCGAGCTGATCGCCAACCACGTCTCGAGCGCGCTGCAGGGCATGCAGAGCGTGGACCGGCTGGAGCGCGCCGTGCAGGAGCGCACCGCCTCGCTGGCCCACGAGGTGGCCGAGCGGCGCCGCGCCGAGGCGCTGCAGCGGGCGCTGTACGAAATCGCCGACCTCTCGGCCGGCGCCTGGGACGCCGACAAGATGTACGTCCAGTTGCACCGCATCATCAGCGGCCTGGTCAGCGCGAAGAATTTTCTGATCGCGCTGTACCACCCGGAGAGCAAGGAACTGAGCATTCCCTATTTCGTCGACGAGAAGGACGCGCTGGCGCCCGTCAAGCGCTTCGACTACGGCGTCGGCATGAGTTCCTATGTGCTGGCGCGCAAGCAGGCCTGTTTGCTCGACGCGGCCAGTTACGCCGCGCTGGTGGCCAGCGGCGAGCTGGCCGAGCCGTTGGGCGACGTCGGCATCGCCAGCTGGATGGGCGCGCCGATGTTGCTGGGCGAGCAGGCCTACGGCGTCATCATCGTGCAGAGCTACGACGCGGCGGTGCTGTACAGCCAGGCCGACCTGGACATCCTCGCCTTCATGGCCAGCCACGTCTCCGTGGCGATCGCGCGTCTGCAGGCCGACCGCGCCATGCGCCGCGCCAAGGACACGCTGGAGGAGCAGAACGCGGCGCTGAACACGGCGCTGACGGCGCTGCGCGAGGCCCAGTCGGAACTGGTGCGGCAGGAAAAACTGGCCTCGCTGGGGCGCCTGGTGGCCGGCGTCGCGCACGAGATCAACACCCCGCTGGGCATTTGCGTGACGGCCACCAGCCACCTCGTGCAGGAACTGAAACTGACCAAGGAGGAGCTGGCGGCGGGGGAGCTGAACGAGGACGGCTTGCGGCAGTTCTTCGACATCATCGACCAGACGCTGCGCATCATGACCACCAACACCCAGCGCGCGGCGGCGCTGGT
Organism: Janthinobacterium sp.; assembly: GCA_025356595.1. Taxonomy (GTDB): domain Bacteria; phylum Pseudomonadota; class Gammaproteobacteria; order Burkholderiales; family Burkholderiaceae_D; genus Janthinobacterium. The sequence goes on from JANXSQ010000415.1 coordinate 2,583, forward strand.
GCGCAGCTTCAAGCAGGTGGCCGTCGACCAGTCCTCGGACAATATCCGCCACTTCAACCTGGGCAAGTACCTGGCCGAAGTGCTGTTGTCGCTGCAACCCAAGCTGAAGGGCAAGCCCATCAAGGTCGAGGTCGACTGCGCGCCCGACATGGAACTCGACAGCTTCCCCGGCGCCGTCTCGCAGATCGTCACCAACATGGTGGTGAACTCGCTGGTGCACGGTTTCGAGGCCGACGCGGCGGGGCACATCCGCATCGCCGCCCGCTTCGAGGGCGAGCAGGTGCTGCTCGACTACAGCGACGACGGCGCCGGCATGGACGCGGCCACGCTGGCGCAACTCTTCGACCCCTTCTTCACCACCAAGCGCGGCTCCGGCGGCAGCGGCCTGGGCGCGCACATCCTCTACAACCTGGTGACGGGGGCCTTGGGCGGCAGCGTCAAGGTCGACAGCGCGCCGGGGCAGGGTTTGCGCTACCGGATGCGCTTCCCGAAAACCCTGCGCAAATAGGGCGGGAGCAGGGCCGGGCGGCGGCGCCGCCCGGACGGCGGCACCGCGCCACCCTCAGTCCGGGAATCGTTCGTTGATCGCCAGCGCCTTGTCCATGTTCTGGATCAGCAGTTCGACATAGACCGGGTCGAGGTGCTGGCCGCTGACCTCGCGCAGGTGGGCGACCACCTGCGCCACCGGCCAGGCGTCCTTGTAGCAGCGCTTGTGCATCAGGGCGTCGAAGACGTCGGCGACGGCGACGATGCGCGCGTACAGGTGGATGGCGTGGCCGACCAGCCCCTGCGGGTAGCCGCTGCCGTCGAATTTCTCATGGTGCTGGTGGGCGATGACGGCGGCCGCCTTCAGGATGGGGCGCTGCGAGCCGTCCAGGATGGACAGGCCGACGGCCGGGTGCTGCTTCATGATTTCCCATTCGGCCGCGTCGAGCTTGCCCGGTTTGAGCAGCACGGCGTCGGGCGTGGCGATCTTGCCGATGTCGTGCATGGGCGCGGCGTGCTTGAGCACCGCCGTTTCCTCGTCGGCCATGCCGGAGGCCTGCGCCAGCAATTGGCACACCTCGGACATGCGCCGCACATGGTTGCCGGCCTCGTTGGAGCGCGATTCGACGACGTCGCCCAGGCGCAGGATCAGCTCGGCCTGGGTGTCGGTGATTTCCTGGTTCAGCAGGATGTTGTCGAAGGCGATGGCGACGCCGGAGCAGAACACGTCGAGCAGTTGCGCGTCGATCTCGGAGATTTCCTCGACGCCCTTCAGAACCAGCAGCGAGGCCTTGCCGCTGCTGTTGGGGAAGTAGCCGACGTAGGTGTCGCCGTGCAGGCGGGAGATCTTGTTGCGCTTGGCGTCGTTCAACTGGGCCAGCAGTTCGGCGCTGAGGATCAGCTCGTCCTCGTCGCCCTCGCCGGCGCCGATGCGCGCCAGCACCTCGAAGTCTTGCTCGCCGCTGACGGCGCTGGCGCCGCGCAGGCGCAGCAGCATGCTCGTCTCCAGGCGCAGCAGGGCCACCACTTGCTGCAGCAGGCCGCTGGCGAAGTCGCGCAGATTGCGCTGCTGGAAGATGTGCGCCGAGGCGGCGATGACGCGCTCCAGGCCTTCGCGGTAGTTGAGCTGGGCCAGGCGCGCCTCTTCGACCTTCATGATGTCGCGGTAGGCGCGCAGCGCGGCGAAGGTCGTGGTGAACAGCTTGGTGCGGTCGAGCTCGGTCTTTTCCTTGTAGTCGTTGATGTCGTAGTTGACGATCACGCGCTCTTCCGGCGCCTGGCCCGGCTGGCCGGTGCGCAGCACGATGCGGGTGAACTGGTTGTTCAAGTCCTCGCGCATCCAGCGCGCCACCTCCAGGCCGCTGTCCTCTTTTTCCATGACGACGTCGAGGAACACCAGCGCGACGTCGCTTTCCCGCGCCAGCACCTGCTTGGCCTCGGCGCCGCTGTAGGCGTGCACGAAGCTCAGGGCGCGCCCGTCGAGGCGGAAGCGGCTCAGCGTGAGCTTGGTGATGTCATGGATGTCGGGTTCGTCGTCGACAAGCAGGACTTTCCACGGCGGTAACTTGGGCGAGGCTGAAGACAAAAAAGACATAGGGACGGGTTCCGCAAAAAAGCGTTAGGACACAATGCGAGGGCGCCGGCGGCATGTCGTCCCGACCAGGGCGCGGCGGCTCTGCGCATTGCTGAGGCGCATCTTATCGATTGTAGACCGGCGGCGGGGCATTAACAACAAGCAATATTGTTTGCGGGATTCCTTACAACAACAAGCCGCTCCCCTGACGCCGCCACCGCTCGATTTGCTAAAAAATCAGCAAATATGTATATGAGACAATACTTTGTTTTTATCAATATTTGTCACTTTTCGGAAAAATATTTTTCGTCGTGGACATAACGGCAAGTATCAGACGTAACAAGATATGCTTTTCGCCGCGGCGCCGCGCGCAAGGGCCTATATTGAGGGCATGGGTCGGGTTCGCGCCGGCCGGTGTTGCGTTTTGAAAGGATGTTTTATGCGTACATTTCCTCGCGCCATGCTGGCGGCGCTGTCGCTGGCGGCCAGCGGCGCCGCCTGGGCCGGCGTCAGCGTCAGCTATGTCCATCCGGAGAAATTTTCCGACCTGCCCTTCGGCGTCGCCGAAAGGGAGCAAGTGTTGCAGGAGTTGAACGGGCACTTCCTCGCGCTGGGCAAGAAGCTGCCGGCCGGGCAGAACCTGGCGATCCAGATCAATGACATCGATCTGGCCGGACGGGAGGAGCCGTCGCGGCGCGCCATCAACGGCATCCGCGTGTTGCGCGGCGGCGCCGACTGGCCGCGCATCAGCCTGCGCTACACGCTGGAGGCGGACGGCCAGGTGCTGCGCAGCGGCGCCGGCGAACTGGCCGACATGGACTATCTGGGCCACATCAACGGCTACGCCTCGGGCGACCGCCTGCGCTACGAGAAGCGCATGATCGACGACTGGTTCGCCAAGGAGTTCGGCGTCAAGGCGCGCCGCTGAGGCGGCCCGCCGCTCAGTCGATCCAGTTCACCAGGGGAAACTTGGCGCGGAATTCCTCGGGCATGGGCACCACTTGGCTGGTCTTGTAGTTGAAGAAGACGAAGCCGTACTTGGCCATGGCCACCAGGGTCTGGTCGGCCGGCCGGGTGATGCGGAAGGTGATGTCGCCGCCGTATTTGTTGAAGTCCATCACGCCCACCTCGAACAGCAACTGGTCGCGCGCGTGCGCCTCGGCCCGGTAGGTCGTGGCCAGGTCGGTGACGATGATGCCGGTGCCGTCGGCCTGGGTTTCGCGCACGCCGAATTCGTACAGGAAGCGCGCCCGGGCCTCCGAAATCATGGAGATCATCGAGTCGTTGCCGAGGTGGTTGGCGGCGTTGATGTCGGTGGTGCGCACGGTCAGCTGCGACGAATAGCAGTACTGGTCTTCCGGAAAGTGCAGGATCAAACGGGCCATGGCGTCCTCATCGGCTTTGGCGCAGGCGGCTGCGCGGGAAGTCCATTTTAGCAGTCCGCCGGCGCGCCGGCGGCGCCCTGGAACAGCGCGGCGCGCGCGGCGCGCTCGTCCTGGTAGGCCGCGGTGAAGCTCAGTTCCAGCTCGGCGGCGCACACCATCGCGCCGCAACAGGCGCAGGCCAGGCCGAGCCGCGGGCTCTGGCCGCATTGCTTGTGGATCAGCTTGACGGCCGGCGGCAGGGCTTCGAGTTCGCCCCAGACCTTGCCCCAGCCGTCCAGCGTCATCAGAATCGGATGCAGGGCGCTGCCCTTGTCGGTCAGGCAGTATTGGTAGCGCGGCGGTTTGGCGTGGTAGGCGGCGCGCGTCAGGATGCCGTCGCCCTCCAGCCGTTTCAGGCGCGCCGACAGCAGGTGCGGCGACATGCCGGTCTGCGCCTGCAGGCCGTCGAAGCGCTGGTTGCCGAAGAACAGTTCGCGCACGATCAGCATGGTCCAGCGGTCGCCGACCACCGCCAGGCAGCGCGCGATGGGACACAGCGTATCGCCAATTTCCGACCAGTTCATCTTTGCCCTCCCGTGTGAGGCGGTGATTTTACCGCCATCGGCGGCGCCGCCGCGCTTCGATTGGCGCCGCGCGCGCCGTCCGGGGGCTTGGGCCGGCGCGCGCCGCGTTCTGATTGCCTTATGGAAATGGATTTATAATCGGGCGATCATGAAAAGTGCATTGCTTAAACTCTTGCTCGGCTGCTGGACGGTGTTCGGCGTGGCCGCCGCCGCGCAGGCCGGCAACCTGAATTTCAATGGCGGCGCCGTGTCCGCCTGTACGCTGGCGGGCAGCAATTACAGTTGCGGCACGCTCGACATGCCCAACAACACCGACATCCTGAGCATCGCCAGCGGCTACGCGGTGACGGTGGCGGCCGGCTCCTTCACCTTCAATTTCAATCAAGGCCTGCGCATGAGCGGCAGCGCCGCGCTGACGGTCAACGGCAGCCTCGACATCGGCAACATCAATCCGGCCAATCTGAGCATCAGCGGCGGCGAGCTGACGGCCAAGGGCGGCACCTTCAGCATGGGCGCGCAGACGCAAACCATGGTCGCCAACGTCACGGCGGCGGCGATCAAGATCGGCACCGGCACGGCCAGCAAGGTGACGGGCAATCTCAGCGCCAGCGGCAACATCGACATCGCCTCGCACGCCAGCGTGGTCGGCGCCATCAGCGGCGCCAACGTGACGACGGCCGCGCCGGCCACCCTGAGCGGCGACGTCAACGCCAGCGGCGTCTTCACGCTGGCCTCCGGCAGCACGCTGAGCGGCGACGTGACGGCGGCGACCATCAACATCAAGGCCTCGTCGAGCACGGTGACGGGCGACTTGACGGCCTCGGGCACGCTCACCGTCGGTTCCGGCAATACCGTCAACGGCAACCTGGTGGCGCCGACGGTGAGCATCGATCCGTCCAACGTCAACGTGAACGGCAACGTGACGGCGTCGACCAGCCTGTCGCTGGGTTCGGGCGACACGATAGGCGGCGACGTGGTGGCCGGCAACGTCACGCTGGCCTCGTCCGACGCCGCCATCGCCGGCAACGCCAGGGTCAACGCCCTCACCTTGGGCTGGCATGGCCGCGTCCTGAAAAACATCGTCTGCAACAACTACAGCGCCGGCGATCCCTGCGACTGCGTCACCAACAACAGCGGCTACGACGCCGCCAGCACGCCGAAGGGGCCGAGCTGCGCGGCGCCGCCGACGGCCGGGCCGCACCATATCCGCATCAGCCAGCCCGGCGCGGCGCTGACCTGCCAGGCGCAGACGGTGACGCTGACGGCCTGCGCCAACGCCGCCTGCACGGCGCCGCACTTCGCCGGCCAGCCGCGCGTGACGCTGACGCCGGGCGGCGCCGCCTTCAACATCGACGCCGGCGGCGTCAACGGCGGCGCCACGGTGCGCCAGACGACGCCCGGCACGGCCAGCCTGGCGGCAAGCTCGGTTCCGGCCGCGCTGAACGCCGCGACCTGCGTGAACACGGCCAATCCGGGCGCGGCCAGACCCTGCGACATGCTGTTCGCTGCCAGCGGCCTGACGCTCGCCGTCCCCAACCACCGCGCCGACAGCGCGGCCGCCTTCAGCGTCAGCGCGCTGCAGGCCGCGCCCAACGGCCAGGCTTGCGTGCCGCTGTTCGCCGGCACCAGCAAGAGCATCGATTTCGGCTGCGCCTACGCCAACCCGGCCACGGGCGCGCGCCACGTGCGGGTCGGCAGCGCGGCCAACGGCGTGCCGGCCGACACGGCCGGCGCCTGCGCCGCCAGGCTCGGCTCGGTAACTTTGAACTTCGACGCCAACGGCGTCGCCGGCGCCTGGCTGAAGTACGCCGACGTCGGCCGCATCACCGTCACGGCCAGTTACGCGCCGTCTTCCGGCGCCGACCAGGGCCTGGTGATGAGCGGCTCGGCCAGCGCCGTCGTCGCGCCGGCCGCCTTCGCCTTCGAGCGCATCTGGGACGCCGCCGCGCCGGTGAAGGATAATCCGGCCGCCGCCGCCGCCCAGGGCCGCGCCGGGCCCGTCTTCATCAAGGCCGGCAAGCCCTTTTCGGCCCAGTTGAGCGCGCGCAACAGCAGCAACGCGGTGACGCCCAACTTCGGCGCCGAGACGCCGCCCCAGACGGTGACGTTGAACCAGGCGCTGCAGTATCCGGGCGGCGGCCGCGCCGGCACGCTGAGCGGCGGCTTCGGCGCGCCCTTCGCCGCCGGCGTCGGCGTGGCCAGCGACCTGGCCTGGGACGAGGTGGGCATCCTGACCCTGACGGCGACGGGCAACGCCGACGGCTATCTGGGCGCGCCGGGCGCGCAGACGCGCGACGCGGCCGGCGCCCTGCTCGCCGTCGGCGGCGCCAGCGGCAACGTCGGCCGCTTCATCCCCGACCATTTCAACACCGTCGTCCTGTCCGGCAAGGCGACGCCCGCGTACACGCCCGCCACGCCCGGCGTGCCGATGGATTGCGTGGCCGGCCTGAGCTGCGCCGGGGCGCAAAACGGCTTCGCCTACGCCGGCCAGGACTTCGCCCTGCGCGTGCTGGCCATGAACGCCAACAATGTCGTGACGGAGAATTATTCCGGCGCGGCCGACCCCCAGCTCAGCATCGTTCCGCCGCTCAGGCTGACGGGCTGGACCCAGGCCGGCGGCAACGCGCAGAACCCCGCCGGCGACGCCAACTACGCGGCGGCGGGCGGCGTGGCGCTGCCCGCCGTCAGCTTCGTCAAGGGCCAATCGAGCACGCTGCAGGCCTACGCCTATCCGCTGGTGCCCGGCCTGCCGAGCGATGTGTTTTTCCGCGCCAGCGAAAGCGGCGGCGACGGCGTCACTTCCCTGCGTCCGGCCAACAGCGCCGAGGACGGCCTGAGCATCGTCAGCGGACGCATGCTCATTCCCAACAACTACGGCTCCGAGCTGCTGCCGATGACCATCAATCTGCGCGCGCAGTACCGCAACGCGGCGGGCGTCTGGCTGCCCAACGGCGCCGACAGCGCCAGCGTCGTCACGCCGGCCGCGCTGAGCCGCAGCAATTGCGTGAAGAATCTGCTCGACGCCTCCAAGCCCAGCGGCTGCAAGGACGCGCTGGCCGTGGCCACGCCCGGCAGCGTCACCTTCAGCCAGGGCGCGGCGCGCTTCCAGCTGCGCGCCCCCGGCGCCGGCAACAACGGCAGCGCGCTGCTGCAATTCCTCAAGGAGAGCAATCCCAGCAGCAAGTACCTGCCCAGCGCCAAGGGGCAAGCCACCTTCGGACTGTACAGGGCGGGACCGGTGATCTATCTGCGGGAATTGTATTAAAGTTCGTCCTGGTCATTTTTTTAACCGAGACGGGGAACGACAATGAGCGTAACGACACAGTGGATCGATATTCAGGCCGGCGACGGCGCCTTCGGCGCCTATCTGGCGCTGCCGCACGGCGGCACGGGGCCGGGGATTGTCCTGCTGCAGGAGATTTTCGGCGTCAACGAACACATCCGCGGCGTCGCCGAGCAATACGCGGCCGACGGCTACGTGGTGCTGGTGCCGGACCTGTTCTGGCGCAGCGGCGCGCGCATCGAACTGGCTTATGACGAGGCGAGCTGGAAAACCGCCTACGCGCTGATGCAGGCGGCCGATACGGCCCTGGTCCTGTCCGACATCGCGCTGACGGTGGCGACCCTGCGCGCTCTGCCCGCGCTGGACGGCAAGGTCGCCGCGCTGGGCTTCTGCTTCGGCGGGCGCCTGTGCTACCAGACGGCGGCGGCCGGCCTGGTCGACGCGGCCGTGGCCTATTACGGCGGCGGCATCCAGAACCACCTGGCCCTGGCCGAACACATCTCGGTGCCGCTGATGCTGCACTTCGGCGGGCGCGACGCGCACATTTCCGCCGCCGCCGTGAGCAGCATCGCGGCCGCCTTCGAGGCCAATGAAGAGGTGGAAATCCACGTCTACCCGCAGGCCGAGCACGGCTTCAATTGTTCTCACCGGGCCAGTTACCGGCAGCGTTCGGCGGCCGAGGCGCACGGCAACTCGCTGCTCTTCCTGGCGGAAAATCTGTAGTTGCGGCGCGCCCGCCGCGGGCCGGCGGCGTGGCCGCGCGCCCGGGCTGCGGGGCCCGCCCGCAGCCCGGTTTTTGCGCGCCGGGCGGCCGGCCGGGCGGGTCGCGGCCCATTCTATGGTAATGTCCTGCCCCGGATGAGCGGCAGCGCTCGCTTGAACAAACCAGATGAGAATGAAGATGGCCAAGGTAATCGTATCGGTAGCAATGGCGGCGTCGGCCGCGCGCGTGTGGGAATTCATCGGTGGCTTCCACGCCCTGGCCGAGTGGTCCAGCTCGATCAAAAGCAGTTTGCCGGAGCAGGGCGGGCGCGTGCGCCGCCTGAAAACCACGGACGGCGCCGTCATCGCCGAGCGCCTGCAAAGCTTCAGCGAAGCCGAGCGTCAATACAGCTACAGCATCGTCTCCGGCCCCATTCCGGTGAGCAATTACCGCTCGACCCTGCGCGTCATCGAAGAGCCCGGCGCGGCCGACTGCGTGGTCGAATGGTCGGGCGAATTCGACGCCGTCGAGGGTCTCGAGGAGGCCATGGTCGGCGTCTTCCAGCATCTGTACGAGAGCGCCTTCGTCGACTTGAAGCGCCTGATGGGCATCTGAGCCGCATGCGGCGGGGGGCATGTGCATGCTCCCCGGAAATAGACGCACACCAGTACCAAATTCTCCGCGCGGACGGCGCGGCGGGCCGTTTTGCGCGCCCGCGGCGGCCGCCGGCCGAGGCCGGAAACAGTGACGAATGACTCTTTTCCCGGCGCTTTTCCGGCCCCGGCGCCGATTTATCTGCCTTTTGGGTGTAAAACTTGGGAATCTCGCTGCAGGTTCCGCCCGGCTTGCGCCAGTAGAGAGTAAACTGTATACCAGCATTCTTTCGCATTGGGCGATTCGAGCGAACTTGTGAGTGAATTCATGTCCGACACACCTATTCCCCTATTTTCCGACCTCAACCTCAGCGAAGCGCTCATACGCGCGCTGAAAGACGTCGGCTACGAAACACCGTCGCCTATCCAGGCGGCCACCATTCCCCTGTTGCTGGCGAACCGCGACGTGCTGGGCCAGGCCCAGACCGGCACCGGCAAAACGGCCGCCTTCGCGCTGCCCATCCTGTCGCGCATCGACCTCAAGCAAACCTCGCCGCAGGCGCTGGTGCTGGCGCCGACGCGCGAACTGGCGATCCAGGTCGCCGAAGCCTTCCAGGTGTATGCCCAGCATATTCCCGGCTTCCACGTCCTGCCCATCTACGGCGGCCAGAGCTACGGCCCGCAACTGTCGGCGCTGCGCCGCGGCGTGCACGTCGTGGTCGGCACCCCGGGCCGCGTCATCGACCATCTCGACAAGGGCTCGCTCGACCTGTCGAAACTGAAGACGTTGGTGCTCGACGAGGCCGACGAAATGCTGCGCATGGGCTTCATCGACGACGTCGAACGGATCCTGCAGGAAACGCCGGACACGCGCCAGACGGCGCTGTTCTCGGCCACCATGCCGTCCGTCATCAAGCGCATCGCCACCACCTATCTGCAAAACCCCGCCGAAGTGACGGTGGCCGCCAAGACCGGCACGGCCGACAACATCCGCCAGCGTTACTGGCTGGTGTCGGGCATGCACAAGCTCGACGCGCTGACCCGCATCCTGGAGGCGGAAAGCTTCGACGGCATGATCATCTTCGCCCGCACCAAGCTGGGCACGGAAGAGCTGGCCGGCAAGCTGCAGGCGCGCGGCTTCTCCGCCGCCGCCATCAACGGCGACATCCAGCAGGCGCAGCGCGAGCGCACCATCCAGCAACTCAAGGATGGCAAGATCGACATCCTGGTCGCCACCGACGTCGCCGCCCGCGGCCTGGACGTCGAGCGCATCAGCCACGTCATCAACTACGACGTGCCGCACGATCCGGAAAGCTATACCCACCGCATCGGCCGCACCGGCCGCGCCGGCCGCAGCGGCGAAGCGATCCTGTTCATCACGCCGCGCGAGAAGAACCTGCTGAAGGCCATCGAACGCTCCACCCGCCAGCCCATCGGCATGCTGGAGCTGCCGACGATCCAGGCCGTCAACGACGTGCGCATCGCCAAGTTCAAGGAACAGATCAGCGAAACGCTGGCGCTGGGCGAGCTGGAGCAGTTCCAGTCGCTGATCGAGGACTTCGAGCGCGAACAGAACATCCCGGCCATCGAAATCGCGGCCGCGCTGGCGAAAATGGCGCGCGGTAACACGCCTTTGCTGCTCGACAAGAAAGCCCAGACGGCGTCCACCTGGGCCGACGACCGTCCGGTGCGCCAGGAGCGCTTCGACCGTCCCGACCGTCCGGAGCGCGGCGAGCGTTTCGAGCGTCCCGAGCGCAACGACCGTTTCGAGCGCAACGAGCGCGCCGAGCGTCCGGCCTTCCCGAAAAAAGAGCGCGTCGTGCGTCCGGCCGACGCCGGCATGCAGACCTTCCGCATCGAAGTCGGCCACGCCCACGGCGTCAAGCCGGGCAACATCGTCGGCGCCATCGCCAACGAAGCGGGCCTGGATTCGAAGCACATCGGCCGCATTGAAATCTACGACGATTACAGCGTGCTGGACTTGCCGGACACCATGCCGGCCGAGTTGCTGGAGCAGTTGAAGGGTGTTTGGGTAGCCGGCCAGCAATTGCGCATCAGCCGCGACGGCGAAGCGCCGAACGTGGCGCCGGTGGCCGCGAAGCGTCCGCCCGCGCCGGCCCGCGCCGAAGCCGCGCCGCGCCGCGAGCAAGCCGTCGAGGCCGCTCCCGCCGCCGCCGCGGCCCCCGCGCGCGCCAAGAAGGACGCGCCCAAGGCCAAGCCGGGCATGACTTCCTACCGCATCCAGGTGGGACGCAACCACGACGTCACGCCGAGCAACATCGTCGGCGCGATCGCCAACGAGGCGAAGCTGGAAGCGAAGCATATCGGCCGCATCGACATCTATGACGAGCACACCGTGCTGGACCTGCCGGAAGGCATGCCGCCGGAGATCCTCGACCATCTGAAATCGGTCTGGGTGGCGGGCAAGCAATTGCACATCAGCCTGGACGACGGCAGCTCGCCGCCATTGCCCAAGAAATTGGGCGTGGGCGCGAAGCCGAAAAGCGATTTCGCGCCGCGCTCGTTCGACGACAAGTCGAAATCGAAGTTTCGCAAGAACTTCAAACCGGGCTAAAGCGATTTAGCCGGGCATGAAAAAGGGAGGGGGCGCCGCGGCGCTCCCTCCCTTTTTTTATGTCCGCCGCCGGCCTCCTTACAGGTATTTCGCCAGCCAGGCCTGCACCTCGCTGTAGAAATAGCGGCTGTTTTCGCCCTTGAGTATCCAGTGGTTTTCGTCGGGGAAGACGATCAGCTTGCTCGGCACGTTGAGGCGGCGCTGGGTGGCGAAATTCATCAGCGCGTTGTTGACCGGCACCCGGTAGTCCAGCTCGCCGACGCTGATCAGGATGGGCGTGCGGAAGCCCGTGCCCTTCGCGTGGTTGCCGCCCTGCAGCAGCGGACTCTGCTCCCGCCATGCCGGGGCGTCGCCCCAGACCGGACCGCCGCTGTTGACTTCGCGTCCATAGCCGCTGTCGCTGCTGCCCCATTGCATCACCAGATCCATCTCGCCGGCGTGCGAGACGATCGCCTTGTAGCGCGTCGTCGTCGCCTGCAGCCAGTTGGCCAGGTGGCCGCCGTAGCTGGCGCCGCCGGCCGCCAGGCGGCTGGCGTCGATGAAGGGATATTTCTTGATCGCCTCGTCGACGCCCTGGTTCACGTCCTCGCCCGGCCCCTTCAGCGGGTCGAATTGCAGGGCGCGGGTGAACGCCTCGCCGTAGCCGGTGGAACCCTTGTAGTCGGTCAGCAGAACCACGTAGCCGGGCTGCGCCAGCAGGTGGTAATTCCAGCGCAGCACGAACTGGTCGCGCCACATGCTGGCGGCGCCGCCGTGGATGAGGCTCAAGAGCGGATATTTTTTGGCCGGGTCGAAGCCGGCCGGCTTGACGAGCATATTGTGCACCTTGCGCCCGTCCGGCGCGGTGAACCAGAAATGCTCGGGCGGCTGCCAGTCGATGGCGGCGGCCTGCGCGACGTTGTAGGCGGTCAGGCGCCTGGGGGCGCCGTTGAAGGCGTACACCTCGGGCGGATTGACGGCCGATTCCCAGACGCCGACCAGGGCCTTGCCGCCGGCCTGCAGGGAATTGATGGCGCCGCCGCCCGGCGAGGCTTCGTCGCGCAAGGCGCCGCCCGCGTAGTCGACCGAGTGCAGTTGTTCGAGGCCGGCGTGCTCATAGGTGAAGTAGACGCGCCGTTCGCCGGCGGGCAGGGCGAAGCGCGACACCGAGCGGTCCAGCGCCGCCGTCAACAGGGCCGGCGCGGCGCCCGTCCAGGGCCAGGCGAAGCTGGCCAGGCGGCTCAGGTCGTAGATCTTGCCCTCTTCCTCGGCCTGGCTCAGGCAGAACAGGGTCTTGCCGTCGGCCGAGAATTGCAGTTTCTCGTAGTTGCGCCGGCCCTGGCTGAGCTGGCGCGGCGCGCCGCCGCCCAGCGCCACCGAGTAGATGTGCGTGAGCACGGCGGCGCGCGCCGCCTCGTCGCGGTTGCTGGCGGCGATGAAGAGCAGGGACTGGCCGTCCGGCGCCCACAGCGCCTCCAGGTTCTGGCCCTCGTCCGACTGGACGCCGGCGAAACCGGGCGTGGCCGCGAGCGCGCTGCCGGCCAGCAGATTGCGCGGCGCGGCGCCGGCCGCGGCGTCCATCACGAACAGGCGCGGCTGCTTGTCGTCCAGCCATTTGTCGAAATGGCGCGGCGCCAGGGTTTCATAGCTGCGCGCGCTGTATTTGCGCTCCTTGCGCTGCTTCGCCTCTTGTTTGATGGCGGACTCGTCCTCGCTGCCGGGGAAGACTTCGCTGACGAAGAGGATGCGCTTGCCGTCCGGACTCCATTTCGGCAGGCGCGCGCCCAGTGTCAGCGTGGTCAGGCGCTGCGCCTCGCCGCCGCCGGCGATGTCGAGCAGGTAGATCTGCGCGCTCTCGTCGCCGTCGCGCTTGGCGGTGAAGAGCAGGCGCCGGCCGTCCGGTGACCAGTTCAGGCCGCTTTCGGCGCCCTTCGAAAAGCTCAGGCGGCGCGCCGGGCTGTCGTCGCGCAGGGACTTGATCCACAGGTCCGACCATTGCTCCTTGGCCTCGTAGGCGCTGTCGACGACGGAAAACACCGCCCATTTGCCGTCCGGGCTGGGGACGGGCGCGCCGACGCGCTTCATCAGCCAGACGTCGGCGTGGCTGATCGGGTGCGGCGGCGCATCGGCGCGCGCCGGCCGGGCGGCGCCGATGAGCAGCGCCAGGACGGCGAGGGGGAGGTGGAAACGTGACATGGCGGTATACCGGATTGACGATGCGGCCTGCCAGTATTGACTCAAGTTAATTCACTGTCAATCTGTCAAAAATGAAACTATTGATCGACGGCGGGCTTGGGAATGCAACATAGTGTCAAAAAAACCACTCTTTTAGTACACTTATGTAATAACCACACTAGTCACTATGGTATATTGCCATGCGGCATTTTTTATGCCAGGCAAAATAATTCAAATACTTAAAGATGAGAGAGGAGCGGCGATGCGCATCAATACGCCAGTCACGCAAAACGAATATGTCCTGAACGAGGGCATGACCATTGTCTCGACGACCGATTTGCAAGGCAATATCAACTACGCCAATCAGTATTTCGTCGAGGTCAGCGGCTACGCCGAGCAGGAGTTGCTGGGCGCGCCGCAAAACATCCTGCGCCATCCGGACATGCCGGCCGAGGCCTTCGCCGATCTGTGGGCCACCATCAAGCTGGGCATGCCGTGGACGGGGATGGTCAAGAACCGCTGCAAGAACGGCGATTTCTACTGGGTGCTGGCGAACATCACGCCGGTGATCGAGAACGGCAAGCCGGTCGGCTATATGTCGGTGCGCACCAAGCCGGACCGCGAGCAGGTGCGGCGGGCCGCCGAGTTGTACCAGCGCATCAAGGCCGGCAAGATGGGCGCGCCGGCTTTGCGGCACGGCCATGTCGTGCCGCGCGGCTGGCTGGGCGGCCTGGCCGCCCTGGGCCGCCTGTCGCTGGCGTGGCGCATCGGCATCAACGCCGGCCTGGCCGCGCTGATCATGGCGGCGCTGGGCGCGGCCCTGCTGAACCTGGACGGCGGCGGCGCCGCGCGCGCCTGGCTGGCGGCGCTGGCCGGCGGCGGCGCCGTGGCCGCCGTGTACTTCGGCTTCAGCCTGTACCACGCCGTGGTGCCGCCCTTGCACGCGGCGGTGGCGGGCGCGCGGCGCATGGCCGGCGGCGACCTGACCGGGCAGATCGCCGCCGGCGGCGCCGGCGACATGGGCCAGCTGATGGCGGCGCTGCGCCAGACGAACATCAATTTGCACAGCATCATCGGCGATGTGCGCGGCAACTTCGAGGATATCCGCATCGCCACGGCGGAAATCGCCCGCGGCAATATGGACTTGTCGGGCCGCACGGAGGCCCAGGCCTCGAGCCTGGAGCAGACCGCCGCCAGCATGGAGGAGTTGACCTCGACGGTGCAAAACAGCGCCGCGCACGTCGACAAGGCCAACGCGCTGGCCGGCGAGGCGGCGGCCGTCGCCGCGCAGGGCGGCAGCATCGTCGCCCAGGTCGTGACGACGATGGAGGACATCAGCGGCTCGTCGCGCAAGATCCTCGACATCATCGCCCTGATCGACGGCATCGCCTTCCAGACCAACATCCTGGCCCTGAACGCGGCCGTCGAGGCGGCCCGGGCCGGCGAGCACGGCCGCGGTTTCGCCGTCGTCGCCGGCGAGGTGCGCAGCCTGGCGCAGCGCTCGGCCACGGCCGCCAAGGAGGTCAAGCACTTGATCGACCATTCGATCAGCACCGTCAACGCCGGCACGCTCCTGAGCAACAACGCCGGCGCGACGATGGCCGAGGTGATCGCCTCGGTGGGACGGGTGACGCGCGTCATGGACGAGATTTCCTCGACCACGCGAGAACAGAGCCAGGGCATCGGCCAGGTCAACCAGGCGGTGATGCAGATGGACGGCATCACCCAGCAAAACGCCGCCCTGGTCGAGCAGGCCGCCGCCGCCGCCGGCAATCTGGCCCAGCGCACCGAGAGCGTGGCGCAGTCGATCGGCGTCTTCAAGCTGCGCGCGGCGGGGCGCGCCGCGCCGCCGCGCCGCTATGGAAAAACGCCGCCGCCGCGGCGCCGGCGGCGCGTCCGGC